>NZ_QBLR01000373.1:0-3128 GCF_003070835.1 Halanaerobium sp.
TCTCCTCATCCCTATGATACTGCAGAATCAACACTTTTGGAATTTTTAAGAAATCATGAAAAAATTACTATTATTGAACATGAAGCAGATGACACATTTAAGTTTTATTTAACTGAAGAATTAAATGAATACAGAGAAGAAGCAGAAAAAATAACAAATCTAAGTGTTTATTTTCGATCTTTTGTAGAAATATTATTAGATATTAAAAAAGAAATTTTCAGTTTTGATGAGTTATATGAGTTTTTGCTGGAAGAGGAAATAAGCTATGATTTACCAAGAAATTATCAGGATTTTCTTTATTTTAGAAAAGAAAAGTCATATGATGTCCCCGAAATTCTGAAACTAATAGAAGGTGAAAAAATTACTACTCCAAAAAAAATATTTAGAGATCAAATAAAGAAAGATTACAATCGATTTTATAAAATATTTGATAATTATTATGGGTCAAGAGGCTGGAATAGAGATGCAAAATTTCAGGCATATTTAAAATTATTTGATAAGTTTCTGCAGAATAAAGATAAAGGAAAATATGAATATTTAGGGAAAAAGCTTTTAGATTTGATACCCAAAGTTGATAACTCAAAATATAAAGCTGAGAGACTAGAAAAAAATATTAAAAGGATTTTAGAAAGGGGTTAATAATCTTGGCAAAATTAAATTCAATAACTAAAAGTACTTATCTTAATGAGGGGCTTAAGGTTTTAGAACAGATAAAAGACGAAAAATATGAAGATTATCAAAAACTGATGGATAATGTAGATGTTGATCAAAATTCAAAAAGCAGCTTAAATACCTGCTGGAGTCAGATTAAAAAAAGATATTTAGATTTTAATCAGAATCAAAAAATATTATATTCGCCAATGATTAAACTTTTTAACAGCAATATAATTCTAAAAAAAGAATTAATGTACCTAAATTATCTTTACACAGAAGCTGCTTTTAGAAAGATAATTTTGGAATTAATATATCCCAAACTTTTACAAAACAATGGGAAAACAAGTGTTAAGAGAGAAGAATTAACAACTTTTTTAAACCAGTTTATGGAATACAGTCAGGCAACAGTTGCTAAAACTGCTCAGTCTTCTGTAAAAGCTTTAGTTGATTTTGGACTGGCTGAACAGGATGGGAAAGACATATTAATTAACTTTTACCAGCCTGAATTAAAAACTGTAATCTATGCACTTTACAACGAATACAGCAGGGATAATTCAAAATACAATAAATTTAACATTTTAAATCCATCGTTGGACTATATTCAAGAAAAAGCAGAATTTCCTAAACTGCTGCTAATAAATCCAAATTTTATTGATTCATTTCTGCAGTCTGGCTGGAAGGAAGGATATTTATCCTACGAGCCTCGTGGTGGATTAAATCAATATGTTTTAAAACATAAAAATGCTGCACAATTTGCAGATTATATAGTTAAGGAGGAGTCATAAACATGAAAACTTACAGTGATCTATTTGAATTAAGTCAGAAGCCGCAAGAAGTTATAACAATGGATGAAGCAGTTATTAACAGCAGAGAACAGGTAATCAATGATTATGTAGTGACCTCTCAAATTAAAAAAGAATTCAAAAATGTTTTACATAGTTTGACTTTAGATAAAGGCCAGGGATTCTGGGTACAGGGTGCTTATGGTAGTGGTAAATCTCATTTTATGTCATATATTACAGTTCTGCTGCAGGGCAGTAAGTACTGGGCCAATTTAGCTGATGATATACAGGAAGAGTATCTCGATTTTTTTGCCGATAAAAATTATTTAACAGTTAACTTTACTCTGAGTGAGGTTAATAACTTAAAGGTAAAACTATTTGATGAGATAGAAAAAGAATTTAAAAATAATGGAGTTAATTTGACTATCAAAAAAGATGCAAAGATAGTAAAACAGTTTTTAAATAATGAATATGAAGGACTGAAAAAGGAATGGTTCTACGATATTTTAGAAAATAGTTTAGATGTCAGCGCTGCAGAATGGAAAGAAGCTTTAGAAGCAGATGCTACTTCCAGACTGGCAGAAATAATTATAGCTTACAGAAAAGAGAGAGGCTCCTTCAGTCAGAAAGAATATCGAGAAATTATTTATCCTAATATGAATGAGGGTCTGGAGCAGATCAGCAGTGTTCTGGCTGCTAATTTTGACGGGTTGGTAATTTTTATCGATGAACTATCAGAATTTCTGCAGAAAAAGAAATCTAAAAATGAGGAATCAGAAAGTTTAGAAACACTGCAGGCTCTTGGTCAGAGAATTAAAGAGCTTCCGATCTGGCTTTTAGCTGCTGTTCAGAAAAACCCGGCTGAAATAATTGATGAAGAATTATACATTGGAGATGAAGAAGAAAAAGTTTTTGACAGATTTGAACCAATTAATTTGAGTGAAGCTGATATCGAAGAAATTATTGATCAGAGGATTATTATAAAAAATGAAAATCAGCGCAAGAGTATTAAATCTATTTATAAAGATCTTAAAAATAATAAATTCAATCTGGAAAAATCTATCAGTCAGGAAAGATTTATTAAACTCTACCCCTTCCACCATGAATTTGTAAATTCCTTAGTTCAGCTCTCCAGCTATGGTTCCCGGCAGCGGGCAGCAGTTAGAGAAAGCTGGGAAATAGTCAGTAATCGTTTAAACACTTCTGCTAAAAAGTTAATAACAATTGATGATCTTTATGATATTTTTGAAGATGATGTGATTTACAACAGCTTTAAAGAATACTATGATCTCTATAAAAATGTTTATCATGAAGCAATTATCAAACCTGGATTTAATGAAGACAGTGAACTGGCAGATAGAGTTATAAAAGCTCTTATTATTTATGGTATTAGAGATAAAGAGCCGGTTAGTGCAGAACAGCTGGGAGAATTTTTAATGGCTGATATGGGAATGGGAGTCGGACTTTCCATGATTAATATAGAAATAGAAGAAATCTTAAAGACGATTAATCAGGATGTTCGTGGAAAAGGGTTAGAGATGATCAGCATTGAAGATGAAGAAGATAAATTTTACTGGCAGGTTAATCCTAATGCGAGTGGAATTAATGTTGAGTCAGAATTATTAGAAGCTGTACATCTGCTGAATGAAAATGATATTATGCCTGATATTCCAAGCTTTATCAATAATAACC
>NZ_QBLR01000374.1:0-3124 GCF_003070835.1 Halanaerobium sp.
AATTTGGGTTGGGAGATCAAAAGCCACGCTCAGTCCTGTTTGTCCTTGATCTAAAAGATATTTAAAACGCTGATTTGTTTCTTCAGCTGTTCCATAACCCGAATACTGCCTCATTGTCCAAAGACGAGAGCGATACATTGTTGGATAAACTCCTCGAGTATAAGGAAATTCACCCGGAAATGAAATATCTTTTTGATAATCAATATTTTTTAAATCTAAAGGAGTATATAATGCTTTTACTTCTTTATCTGAATCAAATGAAAATTTATCTTTTCTTAAACCAAAACGGTCAACAGTTTTTTGATATTTGTTTTCTTTCCAATTTTTTTCTGCTTTTTTTAAGTCAGATAACTTATTCTGGTTCTGTTTATCATTTTTATATTCTCCCATAAGCATAACTCCTTTTATCTAGTTTTAATTGAAAACCAAGTTCAAAGGCCTCCATATTATCATCAACTGTTTGTGGTGGAACTTTCTCTATGATTGCTTTTTTGATAAATTCTACAGGTATTTTTTTTTGAATTATTTTAGCAATTATTCCTAATACAACCATATTAGCTGAAATTTCTTTTCCAATTTTATTTGCTGCCAGATCTAAAATATTAAGCTGATAAAGATTATTTTTTAGTTTATCTTTTAATTTTGTTGTATCAATTCTGCTGTCAGCAATTATAACACCATAATTTTTTAAATCTTCTCCATACTGATTAAAAGCTTCCTGAGTTAAGCAAACTAAAAAATCAGGTTTTATAACTTTAGGGAAATCAATCTGATCTTCATCAAAAACAACTTCAGCTCTGCTTGCACCTCCACGTGATTCAGGTCCATAGGATTGGCTCTGGCTTACATTTAAATCATCAACCATAACACCTGATTCTGCTAGAATTATTCCAGCTAAAATCATTCCCTGACCACCGGCGCCGCTTAATCTGATTTCATATCTGCTCATTAGAAAGCCTCCTCTTTTTTTAATTTCTTTATAATTTTTTGGTAAGACTCTGTATATTCGCTTTCAGGATTTTCAACTTCTTTTAAAATTCCAAGAGGATATTTCCCCTGTTTTTCTTCAAAGCTAAGTTCCTGCCACTTTTTAAAGCTAACTGTATCTTCCTGCTGTTTTTTAAGCATTTCTACAGCATCACCAGCCTTATTCTGGCGGCCATAGCTGACTGGACATTGAGAAAAGCTTTCTACAAAAGAAAACCCCTTGTGTTTTAAAGCAGCTAGATATATTTTTTTTAGCTGTCTTGGATCATGTGTTGCTCCTCTCGCTATAAACCCCCCTCCCGCTCCTTCTACCAATTTTGCCAGATCAAAATTTTGATCTATATTACCATAAGGGGCTGTAGTGGCTTGGTCACCGGTAGGAGTCATCGGAGAAAACTGTCCTCCTGTCATACCATAGATTTGATTATTAAATAAAATTACAGTCAGATCAATGTTTCGACGGGCAGCATGAATCAGGTGATTTCCCCCAATCGCTGAGCCATCTCCATCTCCAGTCATCACAACTACATTTAATCCTGGATTTGCCATTTTTACACCTGCAGCAAAAGCAATTGCTCTACCGTGTGTCGTGTGCAGTGTATCAAAATTTAGATACCCGGTTGCCCTACCTGAACAGCCAATACCTGAAATTACAACTGTTTTATCCTGATCTAAACCACTTTCAGCAAAAGCTCTAATAAATGAGTTTAAAATCGTTCCATGACCACAACCAGGACACCAGATATGGGGAAGTTTATCGATTCTTAAATATTTTTCAAAATCCATTATAATACCTCCTCCAGCAGTGCCCTAATTTCTTCAGGTCTAATTAAATCTCCCGCATAAGAGTTTATTCCAATAACTTTAGCTCTGCCGGCAGCAGCTTTTTTAACTTCTCTAATCAGCTGTCCCTGATTAAGCTCAGGAACAATAATTGTATCTACCTGAGCTGCAAGCTCTGCAACCGCTTCTTCTGCAAAGGGCCAGATAGTCTGAAGTTTAAACCAACCGGCTTTAAGATTATCTTTGCGGGCTGTATTAACCGTACTTATTGCAGCCCTGGCAGCTGAACCATAACTTAAAACAGCGGCATTGTCATCACTTCTAATATTTTTTTCATAAAAAATTATTTGATCTAGATTATTATGGAGCTTATTATGCAAACGGTCCTGCATGAATTTAGCAGTTTCTTTTTTACCATCTGGAAAACCACTTTGATCATGAAAAAGTCCACTGGTATGGTACTTGAAACCACTACCATAATCAGCCATTGGAGGTATTAAATCATCTGTTAATTGATAGGGTAAAAATTGATCTGAATTTTGATTTGATTCGGGCTTTTTTCGATTATATATTTCAATTTCTTCTTTACTTTTTAAATGAATTTTCTCTCTTAAATGTCCAATTACTTCATCCAAAAGCAAAACTACCGGCTGCCTAAATTTTTCACTTAAATTTACGGCTTTAATTGTTAATTCATAACTTTCTGCAACCGAAGATGGAGCAAGTGCAATTATTTCTTGATCACCATTTCTTCCCCAACGAGTCTGCATTACATCACCTTGAGAAGGAGCTGTTGGCAGTCCAGTTGAGGGTCCAACCCGCTGCACATTTACCACAACTACTGGCACTTCAATCATCGTTGCAAAACCCAAGTTTTCTTGTTTTAAAGCAAAACCAGGTCCACTGGTAGCAGTAATAGCCTTTTTGCCAGCCAACGAAGCGCCAATTACCGCTGCCATACCAGCTATTTCATCTTCCATCTGCAAGAATTTCCCACCAATTTGGGGAAGCTCTCTAGCAAATCCTTCTGCTATTTCAGAGGCAGGAGTAATTGGATAACCAGCAAAAAATTCAACTCCTGCTGCCAGAGCTCCTTCCACAACAGCTTGATTTCCTTGGGTAAGTACAGCACTTTTTTTAGGTTTAAATATTTTAGTTTTCATCTTGAGTCACCACCTTCAGTACAAAGTCAGGACAAATTAACTCACAGTTTTGACAGCCAATACACTTCTCTAAGTCATCAATTTTTACTCTATCCCTGCCTTTAATCAAAACATTGGTCGGGCAGACAGAAATACAAATTCCACAATTTTTACACCAGTCAGCATTTTCTAACTTTACCCTATCACCTCTG
>NZ_QBLR01000375.1:0-3124 GCF_003070835.1 Halanaerobium sp.
GTTACAGATATAAAAGACCGTACACCTGAAGAAATAGTTAAGTTTTACTGTCAGCGGGGCACCATGGAAAACTTTATCAAAGAAGGAAAAAGAGGTTTTTCCTTTGGTAAAATGAGCAGCAGTGAATATCTGGCAAACGCTAATAAATTACAGCAGATGATGCTGGCCTATAATCTAAACAACTGGCTGCGACGCCTCTGTTTTCCAAAATACAGACGTTCAGATAGGATAGAAACTATCAGAACAAAATTAATTAAAATAGCAGCCAGAATAGTAAAAACAGGCAGATATATTTATTACAAACTGGCAGAAGGCTGTCCCAATAAAGAATTGTTTTTTAAAGTACTGGATAATATACAGAGTCTGGAATATAACTGAAACTGAATTCTAAAATGATAGTAAAGCTTAAAAAATGAGAAACAAAAGTCACAGGGGAATCTATGCCCAATTTTAATAACAATTTTTACCATAATAACAAAAACAGTACTTTTTTATAGATTTAACTCAAAAAATTTCTTTTAAATTTCTAAATCAGATAATTTTAGAGTTAAGCCAAAAGAAAATTATATTTCGTAATTGCTATGAATAATTCAGGTTAAAAATACTTTTGCAGAATTCTTTATTTTAAGTACTTGTAATCGTTTTGAGATCTATCTTTATTCTGAAAAAGAAGCTGAAGTCAGAAAATATTTAAAAGAATATATTTTCAGACTGTTCGAAAAAACTCTAAAAGGTTATTTTAAATATGAAAGAAATGATTTGAATGATTATCTTTATCATTATCATGATCTGCAGGCAGTTGAACATTTATACCGGGTAGCTTCAGGTCTTGATTCGTTGGTTAAAGGAGAAGATCAGATATTAGCTCAGATTAAAAAACAGTTTCAAGAATATAAAGAAGAAAATTTTACAGACTCCTATTTAAATCAGTTATGTCTGGAAGCCATTAAAGTTGGCAAATTAGTAAGAACTAAGACTAAAATTAATGAACGGGCGGTATCGGTTAGTTATGCAGCTGTGGAGTTGGCTAGAGATATATTTGGGAATCTTGATGGCGAAAAAGTTATGATTCTTGGTGCTGGTAAAACAGTAGAGCTTACACTCAAAAATTTATTAAATTATGGTGTTAAAGGAATTCTAGTAGCAAATCGTACATACTGTAATGGTCAAAAGCTAGCAGATAAATATGAGGGAGAAGTTATTCGTTGGGAAAAGTTTAAGGAGAGAGTGGAAGAGGTTGATATTATTATTGCTTCTACAGCTGCTCCTCATACTGTGCTGCATCAAGAAGATCTTTTTGAGGCAGTGACAAAAAAACATGGACCAATGTTTTTAATTGATATTGCTGTGCCGAGAGATATTGACCAAGAAGTTGAAAAACTGCCTGGAGTACATTTATATAATATTGATGATTTAAAAAATGTTATTAATAAAAATTTAAATTTAAGAGAAAATGAAGTTGGAAAAGCTGAAGCAATAATACAAGAAGAAAAATATAATTTTCAGCGCTGGCTGCTTGAGCGGAGATGTGTTCCACTGATTAAAGAAATGAGAGCGGATGCTCGCTGTATTAAAGAAAAAGAAGTTAAAAGAGCTCTGCATTTGCTGCAAAATTCAGAACTGGAAGCTTCAGAAATTATTCAATAGCTGGGTCATCGACTTTTAAATAAGTTTTTACATCAACCCACAGTTGGTCTTAAAGAACTAGCAGTAGAGAATGAAAAAACTAAAGAAGTTCAATTAGATGCTGTAAAAACTATTTTTGCAGTAGGTGGAAAAGAGTAATTATAAATTGAAGGAGGGGAGATGTGAAATTTTACCCGATAAATTTAAATCTGAAAGATAAAAAAGTTTTAATTGTAGGAGCAGGCAAAGTGGCATTACGTAAATTTAGACGTCTATTGCTGACTGAAGCAAAAATAAAAATAGTTAGTCCGGAATTTAATCATGAATTTAAGTCTTTTTTAAAGCGAGAATCAGAACAATATATTTTTAAAAAAAGAAAATTCAGAAATAAAGATCTGCTTGGATGTTTTTTAGTTTTTGCTGCAACTAATAATTCAGAATTAAATCAAAGAATTACTTTTTTGGCCAGAGAAAAAAATATTTTAGTCAATACCGTTGATAATGCTGAAATATCTGATTTTACTTTACCAGCAATTGTTAACAGAGGAGAACTACTTTTAACTGTTTCTACCGGTTCTAGTCTACCTGCACTTTCTAAAAATGTTAGAAAAAAAATGGAATCTGATTTTGGAATTGAGTATCAACTTCTTTTAGATATCATGTCCGAAAATAGAGCAAAGATTATAGAGAATATAGAAAATGATCAACTCAGAAAAAATATTTTTAGAAAAATTGCTGCTGCTGATTTTTTGATTAAAATCAGAGACATTATAGATAATTATAATCCCCAAATTTTAGCAAATGATAATTACAATCTTAAAAAAACAGAATATTTAGCTTTTAAAGAAGAAATAAAAAAAGAAATTTCGTATTTAATAGCACGAGCGAAAAACAATCAAAATTCAGAACTTTAAGGTGGAGATTGGATGTTAACTAAGCTTTATTTATTAAGACATGGAGAAACAGATTGGAATCAGAAATCCATTTTTCAGGGTCAGACTGATATTGATTTAAATAAAAATGGACAGAATGATGCCAGAAAAGCTGTAGAAATTTTTCAAAATATGAAACTCGATCAAATTTACAGTAGTGATTTAAAAAGAGCAAAAAACACTGCTCTTATGATTTCGCAGGATAAAAATTTAAAAATTAAAGAAAACAAACAGCTCAGAGAAATAAGTTTTGGGGACTGGGAGGGGTTGAAATTCACAGAGATAAAAGAGCAGTTTCCAAAAATGATTGTTGATTGGCAGCAGGATCCTCTTCATTATTCTCCTCCTGCTGGGGAAAAACTTATTGATTTCAAAAAAAGAATAGTAAATTTTTTTACAAAAGTGATTAAACAAAATCAAGGAGATAAAATTCTTGTAGTTACTCATGGGGGAGTTATTAAAGTTTATCTGACAGCTATCTTGTCCATTAACCCTAAAAATTTTTGGCAGTTTCAGATAGATAATTGTTCACTAACAGAGATAAAATTTTATGATGAGGATATAAT
>NZ_QBLR01000039.1:0-22633 GCF_003070835.1 Halanaerobium sp.
CAACGCTATATTATTGAACTTCGGGATACTATTATAACATCAATACAACTCTAAACTTTTTAGGTTTATTAATCTTTTTATTAGGAACATTACTATATATGAAATCGACCGTTGATTTTGCCAGACCAGAAAATAATGGAATAAATAAAAAGGGATTATATAAATATTCACGAAATCCAATGTATGTGGCTTTCTTTATATATTTTCTTGGATGCAGTCTTTTAATAAATTCCTCGTTTTATTTTATAATCTTAATTGTATTCCAAATTTCTGTTCACTATCTTATACTAGCAGAAGAAAGATGGTGTGTTAAAGAATTTGGAAAAGAATATACAGACTATATGAAAAAAGTTAGAAGATATATTTAAAAAAATATGAGGGGAGGCTGCCATTATGAAAGTAACAGCTTTTGTTGGCAGTGCTCGGAGAGCGAATACATTTAATGCAGTTAAAGAATTCTTAGAAAAACTGCATTCATACGGAAATCTAGAATCTGAAATAATTTTGTTGAGTGAGTATAATATAGAAATCTGCAGAGGATGTAAATTGTGCCTTGATAAAGAGGAGAAAGGGACAATAATCTTAGATGGTGGCTTTGATTCCTTTATTAAAGAGTTTTATTATCTGATCAAATATCTTAAAAACCATGGTTATCAGGTTATTGCTTTTGAAGGACCGGGCCAGGGCAATGTTTTAATCAAACAGGGAATTGCTTTGGATTATAAATGGGAAAAAGCGGTTAAGGAAATTCTGGATTGCCTTCATTTAACCAATGTCTCGATTTTTGGTATTTCTATGGGAGGCTGGTTTGCTTTAAGAGCAGCAGACTTTGAACCCAGGATCAAAAATGTAATTGCCACCGGCCATGCAGTAGATTATATGAAAATTCCACCTGCTGCAGCAGCCTGGCTTATGCTGTTTTAGACTGGCTGAAAGATAAATAATTTCACTTTTTATAACTATTTAATAACTAAGCTAATATCCAGGAAGTGGTGAATATGAATAAAAAGCAAGGTCAATTTAATTATAAGAGAATTACTACTTTTATAATAACAGCTTACACAATTTCCTGGCTGATCTGGCTGCCAAATCTAGTCAGCCACAACTTTAATGTTAGCTGGGGTCAGTCTAAGCTCCTGCATTTAACTGGCGGTTTTGGACCACTATTTGCTGCCATTATTACTTCTATAATTTATTATAAGAAAAAAGGTTTAAAAGAATACTTAAAGCATAAATTTTTAAAGCTTTCAGAGCCAAAATGGATATTTATTGCCGTATTAGTTCCGAGCGGATTTTTTCTTTTTTCTTATTTAATTACAGGGGTGATTTTTGGAGAGTGGACTGATCCAACTTTAATTGGAATTAATTCTAAGGTCCCTTTTGAAAATCAGTTTTTAATCTTATTGAGCTGGATCTTCTTTTATGGAATTGGAGAAGAAAGCGGCTGGAGAGGCTTTTTATTTCCTGAACTTATGAAAAAATTTAATTTACAAACTTCAGTAATGATAGCAAAATCTATTCTGGGTTCTAAATAATAAAAATCTCGTTTCAAAGGAGGAAGAAAATGGAATCAAATAAAATGAAAGCGGCTTATAGAAAAGAATATGGAGCTCCTGAAAGCTTAAAAATCAAAGAATTAGAGATTCCAAAAATAAGGGAAAATGAACTTTTAATAAAAGTACATGCAGCAACTGTCAATAGAACAGATTGTGCAGTGCTCAGCGGCAGCCCTTATGTAATGAGGTTATTTACCGGTTTATTAAAACCTAAACTGTCAATTACCGGTACAGATTTTGCTGGAGAAATTGAAGCTGTTGGTAATAAGGTAGACTCTTTTAAAGTAGGTGACAGAGTTTTTGGTTTTAATGACAGCGGCTTAGCTTCTCATGCCCAGTACATGAAGATTCCAGCAGCTAAAGCTTTAAGTTTAATACCAGAAAAATCATCTTACGAGGAGGCTGCAGCCAGTCTTGAGGGTGCCCATTATGCCTACAATTTTATTAAAAAAGTTAAAGTAAAAAAGGGAGATAATGTTCTTATTAATGGAGCAACAGGGGCAATTGGTTCTGCCTTAGTCCAGTTGGCAAAATACTACGATGCTTATGTTACAGCAGTAGGCAACAGCAAAAATATAGAATTAATGAAATCTTTGGGTGCTGATAAAGTAATTGATTATCAGACAGAAGATTTTACAGAAGATAAACAAAAATATAAATATATCTTTGATGCAGTTGGCAAAAGCTCATTTGCTAAATGCAAAAATATTTTAAAAGCAGATGGAGTTTATATTTCATCAGAATTAGGAAGCCTGGGAGAGAATCTTTTCTTAGCATTAATAACTAAGATAGCTTCTGGAAAAAAGGTCATTTTTCCTGTTCCCTCAGATATTAAGGGCAGTATTGAATTTATCAAAAAGCTGATAGAAGAAGATAAGTTTAAGGCGGTTATAGATAGAAAATATCCTTTAGAAAAAATTAGTGAAGCCTTTACTTATACTGCAGGCGGTCAAAAAACTGGTAATGTTATTTTGAAAATTAATTAAAAAGAAAGAGGGATCAGGATTGATCTATTATACATTTTTAGGGCCGATTAGAGCAGATATTGCTTTTGATAATGGAAATAGTTCACCACAATTTAAGATTGGTTTTGAAAACTCATTATAAATTAATTTAAAGGTGGTTGAAAAAATTGTTGAAATTAGAATCTGATAGATTAATTATTATAGCCCTTGATTTAAAAAACTTTAAATTATATATTGAAAACACGGCCGCATTAGAGAAAAATTTAGGCGTTAAAGTTACTGGTAAAAAATTAAATTTAGAAATGAAGGAAATATTCAGAAAACCCTATCAAAAAGCTTTAAAAGATAAGCAGAATTATTTATGGTACACAAACTGGCAGATAATTTTAAAAGAAGAAAATAGGATAATCGGAGGAATCACATTTAAAGGGCCAGTAAATACGGAAGGTGAAGTTGAAGTAGGTTATGGTATTGAGCAAAAATATCAAAACAAAGGATATATGACAGAAACCTTAAAGTCTATTATTAAGTGGACATTTAAACATGATAAAATTAAAAGTATTGTTGCTGAGACAAATAAAGATAATAAGGCTTCACAAAGAGTATTAGAAAAAGTTGGAATGAAAAAATATAAGGAAGAAAAAACTTATTGGTACAAAATTGATAAAACTAATTAAGGTAGGTGATATCATGAAAAAACTGCTTTTAAAAAGCATAATTACAGCTGGATTATTTCTGATCTTTGTACTTTTATTAAACACAGCTGCCGCAGCTGAAGAGCAGGGGATAATTAAAGCCAAAGCTGCTGAACAGATAATTAAGGAAAAGTCTGAAAAAGTAATAGGGCTCATTGCTGCCAGGGATTTTAAGAAGCTTGCTGATTATGTGCACCCAGAAAAGGGACTGCGATTTACTCCCTACACGCACGTTAGGCCAGAAAAAGATATAAACTTGACCAAAGAACAGGTGAGCAATTTTTTTAAGATCAATAAAAAATATCTCTGGGGCTATTATGACGGCAGCGGTAAGGAAATAAGATTAACTCCAGAAAAATATTATTATCAGTTCATTTATACTAATGATTTTATAAATGCAGATAAAATCGGTTATAATAAAGTTTTGAGCAGTGGTAACATGATAGAAAATCAGTTTGAAGTCTATGAAAAACCAATTATTGTTGAATATTATTTTCCAGGTTTTAAAGCAAAATTCGGAGGAATGGACTGGAAAAGTTTACGCCTGGTCTTTGAAAAATATAAAGATAATTGGAAATTAAGAGGGATTATCCATAATCAGTGGACTATATAAAGAAATTTAATTTGAAAAGGTGTGGTTATATGGAATTTATGGAAGTTATAGAAAAAAGACAGTCAATCAGAAGTTTTTCCGATAAAAAAATAGACCCTGAAATACTGGAAAATATTTTAAGAGCAGGATGTCTTTCCCCCTCAGGTGGAAACGCTCAAAATAGATATTTTGGTGTTGTCAGGGATGATAAAATTAAGAAAGATTTAGCAGAGGTAGCTGGAAAACAAATGTGGATAGCTGAAGCACCAGTTATCATCGCACATTGTACCTATATTGGTTATGATTTAGCAGAACTTTCAGAAGACAATTTTGCCTTAAGAGTTAATAAAACCCGCTTTGGCAGTGAACTAATTTCTTATCTTAATTCTTATAATAATCGAAAAATGATGAATAGCTTCTGGAATAATTCAAACCCTTTAATTCCTGGAGAACATATGCTTTTAGCTGCAGCAAATTATGGTTTAAATGGATGCTGGGTTGGATATCTGGATATAAAAAAAGCAAGTGAAATATTAAATTTACCTGATGATATTGTTTGTCTTTTTTTGATGCCTCTAGGGTATGCAGCTGAGAAAAAAGAAAAAAAGGAGAAAAAAGCTCTGGATGAATTAGTTTTTTATAATAATTGGAAATAAACACATTATTAAGGAGGAATTTATTTGATCGAAGGTGACAAAGTATTTATTAGACAGCTTGAACTGGGAGATGAGAAATTACTTCATAGATGGAGAAATAATTCCCAGGGAAACCTTTATTGTGGATTTAAATATGGATTTTTAATGAGTAAAGAATCATTTAGACTGCAGGTAGAAGCTGAAATAAAAAATAATGAAGTTTTCCCTACTAAAAAAATGTATATTATCTGTAAAAAAGAAGATTTAACACCAATAGGAGAAATTTCTTATCAAAACTGGAATAAAAGAAATAGAAGTGCAGAATTTGGTATAGAAATTGGTGAGATTAAAGAGCGGAGTAAAGGATATGGTGCTGATGCACTAAACAATTTTATTGAATTTATGTTTAATTTTCTTAATTTAAATAGAATTGAGCTAACAACTCTAGCTGACAATCAAAAATCAAAATCCCTATATCAAAAGCTGGGTTTTAAAAAAATAGGAATTATGAGAGAGGCAAGTTTTGATAGTCGAAAGGGAAATTACTCTGATGTTTTATATATGGATTTGTTAAAAAGAGAATGGGAAATTAATAAAAATAATTCTGAGGAGAATAATCTTGAAAATTATTAAATATGATAAATTTACAGATGATTTAAAAGATAAGCTATTAAATTATAATCAAGTTACCGGGTTAGTTGCAGTAGGTTCAATGTCTAAACAGAATCATCAGCCAGATGAATGGTCTGATCATGATTTTTTTGTAATTGTAAAAAGCGGTTATCAAAAAGAGTTTCGTGAAAATTTATCCTGGCTGCCTGATTTTGAAAATATCTTATTATCTTTTCAGGAAACTGAACATGGCTTAAAAGTTTTCTATAATAACGGCCATTTAATTGAATTTGCAGTATTTGATAAAGAAGAATTGTTCCTGGCAAAAATTAATTCTTATCGTATTTTAATTGATAAAGCAAATATCAAAAAGAATATAGAAAAAACCAAAGATAAAACAACTGTTCAAGCTAGTTCATATACTGATAATGACCTTTTAATAGAACAGTTTATTACTAATCTAGTTGTTGGAATTGGAAGGTATAATCGTGGTGAAATAATTAGTGGCCATCAATTTGTAAAGGTTTCTGCTTTAAATAAGTTATTGCTTTTAATCGAGAAAAATAATGATTTAGATGAAAATAAAATTCTAGACAATCTCGATCCATTGAGGCGATTTGAATTTGTATATCCAGAATTAGGATCAGAAATAAATAATCTTTTACTTAAACCAATACCTAAAGCAGCGAAAGAACTATTAAATATATTAAAAAGAGAATTACCGAATGAAATTAAAACAAAACATAAAAAATCTATTAATATTGTCCTGGAAAAATACTTGAAATAGTTTCCGCTTAATTTATTTTAATAACCTTTTATTTTAATTTTTGAATTCTGAAAGCAACTACTTAGAAGTATTTTCTTAAGTCTTAAAAATGAACTGATAATATAAAGAAGGAGTGTTTATAGTTGATAAAAGCAGAAAAATTAACTAGGGGCGATAAAGTTGCAGCAGTGAGTTTATCCTGGGGTGGAGCAGGCGATGAAAAATTTAGACATAGATATGAAATTGGTAAAAAACGAGTAGAAGAATTGTTTGGCTTAAAACTTATAGAAATGCCAAATAGTTTAAAAGGTAGTGAATTTCTGGATAAACATCCTGAAGCAAGAGCTGAAGATCTGATGAATGCCTTTAAAAATAAAGAAATAAAAGCTATCTTTTCTAATATTGGCGGTGATGATACACTCCGCTTATTACCTTATATCGATTTTGATGTTATAAAAAATAATCCTAAAATTTTTATGGGATATTCAGATACAACTGTAAATCATTTTATGTGTTACAAAGCTGGCCTGACAAGTTTCTATGGTCCCAGCATCCTGGCAGAATTTGCAGAAAATGTTGAAATGCATGATTACACAATTAGGTCAATTGAAAAAACTTTATTCAGCTCTCAACCAGTTGGAGAGATTAAAGCCAGTAAACACTGGACTTCTGAGTGGCTGCCCTGGGAAGATAAAGAAAACAGTAAGATCAAGCGCAAATTAAAAAAAGAAAAAAGAGGCTATGAAATCCTTCAGGGAAAGGGAAAAGTAAGCGGTAAACTAATCGGCGGTTGTATTGAAGTTTTAGACTGGTTAAGAGGAACAATTTTATGGCCAGAACTAAATGAGTGGGAAGACAAAATATTATTTTTAGAAACAAGTGAGGATCAACCTTCTCCAGATTATATCAGGTGGTATTTGAGAGCTTTAAATGCTCTTGGCATCTTTGAAAAGATAAATGGAGTTATAATTGGGAAACCCGGGGATGAAAAATATTATCAAGAATATAAAGAGCAATTTTTAAAAGTAATAAGAGATGAAGCAAAAAGAGATGATTTACCAATAATGTACAATCTTAATTTTGGGCACACATCTCCAATCTTTATTCTGCCCTATGGAGTAGAGGCTGAAATAGACTGTGATAATAAAACCTTTAAAATCACTGAAACGGGAGTAAAAAAGATATGAAATACAATTTTAAAAAGATGAATAAAGAATATGCAGAAGAAATCGCCTATCAGTGGAAATACAGAGGTATTTATTCTTTCTATGATATTACAGCAGATGAAGATGATTTAGAAGAATTTTTAGATCCAGATGAATGGGATAACAGCTTTGTGGTTTTAAATGAATTTGAGCAACTAATTGGCTTTTATTCATATTATTTTAAGGAAGATATAATGTGGATTGGCTTTGGCTTAAAACCAACGCTTACAGGTAAAGGATATGGAGCAGAATTTGTTAAAGCCGGTATTAAAT
Source organism: Halanaerobium sp. (assembly GCF_003070835.1). Lineage (NCBI taxonomy): Bacteria > Bacillati > Bacillota > Clostridia > Halanaerobiales > Halanaerobiaceae > Halanaerobium > Halanaerobium sp. The sequence continues at coordinate 7,300 of NZ_QBLR01000039.1, forward strand.
TCGGAATAAAAAACTATAATTATGACAGGGATTATCTGATGCTTGCTGTAGCAAAATTCAATCAGCGGGCAGTTAAGGTCTATCAAAAATTAGGCTTTAAAATCATAGATGAATATTTACAGAAAACAAATGGCGGAGAATATGAATTTTATCAGATGAAACTTGATTTAGAATAGGAGAAATTAAATGAAATTAAAAAAACTAAATAAAAATGATTATCAAGAAATGAAAAATATTTTTTTAGATGTCTTTTCTCATAAACCCTGGTTTGATAAGTGGGAAGATGAAAAACAGCTGGAAAAATATCTGCATGAACTCACAGATAATAATAATTCCCTATCCCTTCTTTTAGTAGATGAGCAGGATGAAATTCTTGGTGTTTATCTTGGTTATACTTTTAGCTGGTGGCAGGGAGATGAATATTATATAAAAGAATTTTTTATAAAAAAAGAGAGGCAGAATCAGGGTTTAGGAAGTAGATTCATAAAAAAATTAAATGATTATTTGAAAGAAATAGAATTTAAATATATCATATTAAATACTGATAAAGACACTCCAGCCTATCATTTTTATCAAAAAAATGGTTTTCAGCTTGAAGAAAAGAATGTTTTTATGAGCAAAATAATTGACTAATATTTAAATAAAGGAGTTTTTAGATGCAGCAGATAAACAATCCATTTTTAGAAAATATGAGACCAACAGATAATACATCCTTAAACAGATTACGGGTTATTGATATACCAGATATTCCAGTTGATCCTGAAGTCAAAGACAAAAGAGGTTTAAGGCTCATGTCAGCTGATAACTTAATTAAAGAAATTAAAAAAGAAAGTAAATATCTTGATTTAGATTTAGAAAGCATTGCAGATGTAAAACTGCCAGTCTATTTAAATAAAGCACTGGAGTCAGAAGAACTGGAAGTCAGGCTGACTGCAGAAAACATTGCCCGACGCTTAGGAAGAAATTTAGCCTTTATCTTACTCACTTTAAAAAGAGGTGATCAGGTTAATAAAGACGCCAGACCGGACTGGGGAGATCAGCACTGGGATTACTGGCAGCAGGTTGAAAATATTATTTTTGCTGGAGGATTATGCAACAGCATTTTAGGCCAGAGATTAAAATACTATATCGATAAAATATTTAGAGAAGCTGAAACACCACAGTATAATATAAAAATTGCTGAAAACCCTTCTTTAATCCCCATGATAGGAGCTGCCAGACACGCACCAGAGAAATGCAGAAGATTATTAGTTTTTGACTTCGGTCAGACCTTAATTAAGCGCGGTTTAGCAGTTTTTAAAGAAGAGAAGTTAAAGGAAATTATTCAGTTTAGCAGTTTGAAATCTGAACATGTTGGGGAAATAGAATTTGAAAATAAAAGTGAAGAAAAAAAGGAAGCAGTAAAGTTAAAAAATCATATAATTAAAATCATAAGTGAGACCTGGAAAGAAATAGAAAGTGAATACAAAAACCCCTGCTCTAACATTTCAGTGAGTATAGCTAATGATTTGATTGATGATAAGTTTTTTGGAGGGGGTTACGGCAAATTGGGATTATTATCAGATAACCTGAAGGAAGAGATAGAAGCTGAAGTAAGCAGACTGATTGATAGAGAGATAGAGATTTCCTTTATCCATGACGGGACTGCTGCAGCAGATGCCTATGCTGAAACAGATAATTCTGTAATGTTAAGTTTTGGTACTGCAATTGGAGTTGGCTTTCCGATTGAAAAACCGGGATTAAGAGCAGTTTCAGAGAATTTATTATAATTACTTGATGTAATAGTTTAAAGTAATTTCTTATCCAGGTTATAAATTTTTATTATAAGAAGGTATTAAAATGGAAAAGACTATTATTAAAATTGAAAGATTAATTTTAAAAAGCTTAGATGAAAAAGATGCCGCTGAAGTTCTAGCTTATTATCAAAGAAATAAAGAATTCTTAAATGAGTGGGAAGCCAGTAAAGATGAAGAATATTTTACTTTAAATTATCAGATCAGGGATATATAACTGAAGCCCTGGAAGCTGCCATTGCTTATGCCTTTAAAGAACTAAAGTTACACAGAATTGAAGCAAATATTATGCCAAAAAATAAAGCCTCACTTAAGGTTGTAGAAAAGCTGGGCTTTATTAATGAGGGAAGTTCAAAAAATTATTTTAAAATAAATGGTTCCTGGGAAGATCATATTCACATGGTATTGTTAAATAAAGAGCTGGAATAAATAATAAAGGGGTTTTCAAATTGACAAAGAGAGAGAATTTATTGAGTGATTTAATAGAAATCCAGCAGAACGAATATAGATTAGAAAGCAGAGAAAAGTTAATGGAATACGGAGATTTAATGCTTAAATACATAGGAGATCCAGACCCTGAATTAAGAGACATTCTAATCTATAGAACTTTTTATCACTGGATATTGGAAAAAGAGTATTTTAGTGAGGATCAACTTTTAGAAATCTTAAAAGTAGCTCAGGATGAAAAGCATCTTTTTTATAAAATAGGAAATAAATATGATGATACTGTATTCACAAGAGCTTTTTCTGTGCTTTTAATCGCCCTAATTCTGTCCTATCACAGAGAAAATACTTTCATCAATCAGAACTTATTTTTAGAAGTTAAAGATAATCTGCTTAAATACTATAAAAATGAAAATGATTTAAGAGGTTATACAGTAGAAAATGGCTGGGCTGATGGAATTTCCCATGCAGCAGATGCCTTTGATGAACTTATCGCCTGTGAGGAAAGCAGCAGAGAAATTTATTTAGAGGTATTAGAGGCAGTAAAAGAAATGCTGAGCAATAAAACCCACATCTTTAAAGAAGAAGAGGACGAGAGAATCACCAATATTCTTTTTCGGATGGTTAAGAAGAATTTGCTGACAGAAAGCGAGCTGATTAACTGGATTGACAGTTTTAATGAATTTCAAAAACCAGATACTAATCGAGAGCAAAGAACTGCCAGAATCAATCTTAAGAACTTCAGCCGCAGTTTATATTTCAGGCTGCTCCATTCTGATGTAAAATCTAAACCCAGACTGAAAGAGTGTTTAATCAGAAGTGAAAGGAGATTAAACTCATTTATCAGAAATTAAAAGGGAGTGACTATATTGGAATCAAAGCTTATATTAGTTGAGGGGATTCCGGGAGCGGGCAAAACAAGTACCGCAGCATATATCAACAGTTATCTCAATCAAAAAAACATTGCCAATGAACTTTTTAAAGAAGGTAATTTAGATCATCCTGCTGATTATGAAAGCACTGCTTTCCTTAGCCAGGGAAAATACAATAAAATTTATTCCCAGTTAAAAATTGATAAAAGAATATTTTCTAATTACAGCACTCAAAAAGATGATGATTATCTAGTAGAATATGCAAAGCTTTATCATGATAATAATATTAATATCAGTGATCAAATACTAAATCAGCTTGTCGATTCTGATATATATAATCTGCCTCTTGCAGAACACAGCCGTTTAATTAAAGATAAATGGAATAATTTTTCTAAAAAAGCAGAAACTGAAGATCAAGTCTATGTTTTTGAATGCTGTTTTCTCCAAAACCCTCTAACAACAATGTTGGCCTATCATAATGCTTCAAATGATTATATATTTAAGCATGTTAAAGAACTGGAGAAGAGAATATCAGAACTCAATCCTCTATTAATATTACTTAAAACTAAAAATATTGAAGATCAGTTTGAGCGAGTAAAAAAAGAGCGCTCAGAAGAGTGGTTAAATTTTGTTATCAATTATGTAACAAATCAAAGCTACGGTCAGAAAAATGATCTAGATGGCTATCCGGGCTTAATTGAATTTTATCAAAATTTAGCAGAGCTGGAACTCAAAATATTTTCAAAATTAAAAATGAAAAAGATCTTAATTAAAGAACCCCATGCTAACTGGGAGCAGAATTATCAAAAAATAAAAGCTTTTCTTAAAAAGCAGCTGGAGGTCAATAATTGAAGAGAAAAAGGCTGAGAGAGTTGGGTCTTAAAATTGGTAAAATAATTATGCATTTTTCTGAAATTTGAGATATAATTTACTTAGAGAAAGAAATGAGATAACTTAAGCCTTTTTTTAGTTGATCAGGGATTGTTTTTAAGTGAAATTTATTTATATTGTTTTGGGTCAATAAGGAGAGGATCACGATGAAGAAAAATATTGTTGAAGAAGAAGTATGCTGTCCGCGCTTTGATCACGAAAAATGGGATGGAAAACTATTCGAATGGGAAGATAAGAATTTTGTTAAAGATAAAGTTCACACTGCTTTCCATATGCCAATTCGCTTTGGAGCCGTGATTAAAAAACTGGATCAGAAAATTACTGAGGCTGGAGCAGAAATTGAAGATAATCTTTGTCTTTCTAATCATACTTCCAGATGGAATATGGATGTATATCTGGCTGTTGACAGAAAAATTCCGGGCATGAAAAATGTTTCTCTATCCGGTAAGTTTCTCTGCAAGGTATATGAAGGAGATTATAAGGAAACTGAAAAATGGTGTCATGATTTCGAAAGATATGCACTTAATAAGGGCTACTCTATAGAAGACTGGTATATGTGGTATACAACCTGTCCTAAATGTGCAAAAAAATATGGAGAAAATTATGTGGCCATTATTGCCAGAGTAATTTAGTAATAAGCTTCAGCTGCAGAAATTAATATTTTATTCTAAAAAATTAGCTTATAGAGGAGTAAAGCCTCAGTCAAATGAGGCTTTTATTTAAGCAAAATAAAAGGAGTGGTTAGATGTTAAAACTAAAAAATAAAAGCTTTAAAATTATTACTGAGAATCTAAAAGAAAAAGCAAGACCAATCGACAGAGAGCGTTTTAACTTTCATTTTAATAATGCAGGGCCAGAAAAACTGCTTGCAGAAATAAAAAAATATCAAAATGAGGATGGAGGTTTTGGTCAGGCCCTGGAGCCAGATTTTAGGCTGCCCTTATCAACACCAATGGCGACTTCAATTGCTTTAAGGTATCTAAAAAATCTTGATAATACTAAGCCAGCTCAAGCTCTTATCAAAAGGGCAATTTCTTATCTTGAAAAAAGTTTTAATCAAAGTAGAAAAGGCTGGTATGCAGTAAACAAAGAAGTCAATAATTATCCCCACACACCCTGGTGGCATTATGATGAAGAAGCGAAGATGACAGTTATTGATAAAAACTGGGGTAATCCCTCAGCTGAACTGCTTGCCTATTTATACAGATATAAAGATTATAATAAATCAATTGATTTGAATCCACTAATTGATTATGCAGTTGAGCAGATTAATGAAAAAGATAAATATGAATCAGAAAATGAAATTTACTGTTATTTAAAATTATATGAAGAAGTGGATTCTAAAACAAAGCCACTTTTAAAAGGAAATATCGCCGAAGGAATTAAACAGCTTATAGTATATGATCAGAATAAATGGCAGGAATATGTGCCACTTCCGCTTGATTTTGTTCCAGCACCAGAAAAGGAAAGCTTTGGTGTAAGTGAATCTAAAATCGAAGCTAACCTTGACTTTTATGTTGAATTGATCGAGAAAAGTAGAGATACTCTCGTTAAACCTCCCTGGGGAGAAAGTTTTTATCAGACTGACCTTAAAGAAACCTACCAGGAATGGCAGGGTAACTGGACACTAAAGATTCTAATTACTTTGAATAACTATGGCAGAATAGAAAAATAACCTTTTTATATTGATAATGATAAATGAAAATGGTTGATATCTATTAAAGAAAAGTATAGTAAAGAGAGTGAGATTAATGGATAAGCTATTATATCAAAAAACAATAAACTATCTTAATTATTTTTGTAAGGAAGTTAAGGACCGCTCTGTAGGCAGTCCCGGCAACCGAAAAGCAACAAAGTTCTTTAATAATACACTCAAGGATCTGAACTGGCAGACAGATATGCAAAAGTTTGATGCCTTTGACTGGGAAGATGGAGGTGCGACTTTAAAAGCAAATTCTGAAAAATATGAAGTATTTGTTAGTCCTTATTCCTTAGGCTGCAGTGAAAAAGCTGAACTGGAAGCTGCTTCAAATATTAAAGAACTTGAAAATGATAATTTTGATAATAAAATTCTACTTTTATACGGTGATATTACTAAAGAACAGCTAATGCCAAAGAATTTTATCTTTTATAATCCAGAAGAGCACCAGAAAATTATTTCCTTATTAGAAAAGAGCGGTGCAAAGGCAATAATTACGGCCACAGATAGGAATGCAGCCCTTGCTGGTGGTGTTTACCCATTTCCCTTGATTGAAGATGGAGATTTTGATATTCCTTCAGTCTATATGACAGCTGAAAACGGCAGAAAACTGCTGGCTCAAAAAGGAAAAGAAGTCTCACTTAAGTCTAATTCAAAAAGAATTGCTGGCCCGGGCTATAATGTAATTGGATTCAAAGGGAAAAATACATCACAACGAATAGTTATAACAGCACATATAGATGCTAAAAAAGGGAGTCCCGGGGCCATAGATAATGCCACAGGTGTTGCAGTCCTATTAATCCTGGCTGAACTTCTAAAAGATTATGATGGTAATAAACTGATTGAACTGGTTGCTTTTAACGGAGAGGACTATTATTCAGTGCCCGGCCAGATGGCATATATCAAATCCAAGCAGAATAATTTTGATAATATTTTCTTAAACATCAACATAGATGGGGCAGCTTATAAAATTGGAGGCACTTCTTTTTCCAGCTTTGATTTAGCTTGTTTACTGGAAAAGAAGCTAGATGATCTAATAAAGAGCTACCCCGGTATTGTTAGAGGCAGCAAATGGGCCCAGGGTGACCACAGTATCTTTATTCAATATGGGGTGCCGGCAGTGGCCATTTCTTCGGAGTGGTTTATTGACAATATTGACTCACAGCAGATAACTCATACCAAAAAAGATAATTTAGAAATAGTGGATGTAACTAAAATAATAGAAATTGCTGAGGCTCTAAATCAATTTGTTAGAAAAATTTAATTAAAGACGAAAGGTCGAGGCGCTATGATACTTAAAATTTTAAAACATGACCTATTAAAAAAGAAAATTATAACATTTGCTGTCTTTATCTTCATTATGCTTTCAGCTCTTTTAATGGCCGGTGGAACTAATATGCTGATAACTCTTAATGACTCGATAGATAACTTATTTGAATTAGCTTCTATACCTCATTTTGTTCAGTACCACTCAGGTTCTATTGATCAGACTCTTATCGAAAACTGGAGTCAGCAAAATGCAAATGTAAAAGAACAACAGAGCTCTGAAATGATTAATATCCCGGGCTCAGAAATTTTTATTAACAGTGAGCAGCCAGAAAATGAGACAGTAATGGATATCGGCTTTGTAAAACAGAATGATTCTTTTGATTTACTGCTTAATTTAAATAATGACATTATAGAGGTTGAGCCTGGAGAAATCGCAGTTCCGATCTATTACAGGCAGAGAAAAAATCTAGCTCAAGGAGATAGTTTAATTATTCAAAATGATCAGTTCAAACTGGAGTTTATCATAAAAGAATTTGTCAGAGATGCCCAGATGAACCCGTCTATTATTAGTTCCAAGCGTTTTGTTATCAATCAGACTGATTTTGAGAAGATGAAAAATCAGATTGGAGAAACTGAGTATTTAATTAGTTTTCAGCTGAATGATCCAGAAAAAATCAGTGAATTTACAAATCAGTATTCTCAGTCTGAACTGCCGGAGAAAGGGCCAGCAGTTGATTATAAGATTTTTAAGCTGTTCAACAGTCTGACAGATGGGTTAATTGCTGCAGTTATCATTTTAATTAGCTTATTATTAAATCTGATTGCCCTTTTATGTTTAAGATTTATTATCCTGCTGACCATTGAAGAAGATTATAAAGAAATTGGAGTTATGAAGGGCATAGGGATAAACGCTCGAGATATTAAGAAGATTTATTTATCCAAATATCTTTTTATAGCTCTCAGCAGTTCGACAGTTGGGTTTTTGATTTATTTAGCTTTTAGAAAAAGTTTTTTAAAAAATATTTTGTTATATACAGGTGAAGCGCCAAAATCAGCTGTTCAAGTTTTCTTACCACTGCTTACTGCTTTTCTGATAGCAGCAGCAGTAATCGGTTTTTCTATCTTTATTTTAAAAAGGTTTAATAAAATTTCTCCAGTAGAAGCCATTCGAATGGGAATGAATACTAACAGCGGTTTTAATAAAAGAAGATTTTCTCTTTCGAAAAATAAACTGCTCAATGCAAATGTTTTTCTGGGACTAAGAGATGTATTGCTGCGCTTTAGATTATTTATTATTCTTTTTGTGGTCTTTATTTTAACAACATTTATTATTATTGTTCCCTTAAACTTTTTAAATACTATTCAGTCTTCAGAATTTGTCAGATATATGGGAATAGCAGAAAGTGATATTATACTGGACCTCAGATATACAGAAGGCATTCAGGATCGCTTTGAGCAGATTAAAACTTATCTGGCCGGTGATCCCGATGTCTTAGAGCAGGGAGCTTTTGTAACTTCCCGCTATAAAATTATAAATCAGGACGGTCTGGAAGAAAATATATATATTCAGACTGGAGATTTTAGTCAATTTAATGTAGATTATCTGGAGGGGGAAACACCTGTTAACGATGATCAAATAGCCCTATCTTATCTAAGTGCTTCTGAGTTAAATAAAAATATTGGTGATAAGCTCCCTGTGATAATTGAAGAGCAAAGAAGAGAAATGACAGTCACAGGTATTTATCAGGACATCACCAATGGCGGCAGAAGTGCTAAGGCTAATATTCCAGCCGACTATCAAAATGCCAGCTGGTATAATATTTATATTAATGTAAATGCAAATCTAAATGATAAAATAAAAGAATATGAAGCTCTTTTTGATAATACAAAGATTATCGACCAGCAGGGATATTTAGAACAGACTCTGGGTGATACAATTAATCAACTAAAGATCTTAACTCTTGCAGCTATCATCATTGCATTAGTTGTAATTATTTTAATAACTTCTCTATTCTTAAAAACCTTAATTGCCAGAGATAAAGCTCAAATTGCGATTATGAAAAGTATTGGTACTTCTATTGATTCTATTAAAATCCAGTATATAACTAAAGCTCTCTTTGTTCTGATTCTTGCGATCATTATCGGCACAGTTGCTGCCAATATTTTAGGAGAACAGTTATTAACTCTGATTCTATCTTTTATGGGAGCTTCCAGAATTGAGATGATTATTAATCCAGTTAGAAGCTATTGGATAAGTCCTTTAATTATGATATTAGTTGTAGTTCTAACCACTCTGTTAAGTATCAGTTCAATCAAAAAAATTAATCTCTCAGATATTAAGGTTGAGTAGAAAGGAGTTTATGATGAATCAAATCCTAAAAACTGAAAATCTATCTAAAGATTATTTTATCAATAAAAGGAAATTTAATGTCTTAAAAAATATTAATATTTCAATTGAAGCCGGTGACTTTATTTCTGTAATGGGACCCTCTGGTTCTGGTAAAAGCACCCTGCTTTACAATGTAAGTGGGATGGATAAAATGAGCTCTGGTGAAGTAATCTTCCAGGGAGAAAAATTAAGTAAATTAAACGAAAAGAAGTTATCTAATTTAAGACTAAAAAAAATGGGCTTTGTTTTTCAGCAAATAAATTTACTGAACAGCCTCGGAATAATCGACAATATTATATTTCCGGCGCATATGGAAGGAAGCATAGATCAAAAAATGATCAGGCAAAGGGCGGTTGAGCTGATGGAGAAGACCGGGATTATGGAATTAGCAGAAAATGAAATAACTCAGGCTTCCGGAGGCCAGCTGCAGAGAGCTGCAATCTGCAGAGCCTTAATTAATGAACCGGAAATATTATTTGGCGACGAGCCAACCGGAGCTTTAAATTCTCAGTCTGCAAAAGAGGTAATGGATGTTTTTCATACAATTAATAAAGAGGGGACAACAGTAATGATTGTCACCCACGATATCCGGGTCGCATCCCACAGCAGCAGGGTTTTATTTATGAAAGATGGTAATATTATAGGTGAAAAAGTTCTGGGTGAATTAAAAGATTTGGAGGCAGAGCTTAAAGATAGAGAAAGTAAGTTAAGCAGCTGGCTGCTGGATTTAGGTTTTTAATTTACTTTTGAATTTAGAAAGGAAATAATAAGATGAAAGTTGAGCAGAGCAAAATCAAAATTATAAAATGGACGGCCAGAATACTGGCTTTAGGATTATTATTATTTTCGCTTCCCTTTTACTTTGGTTATGGCAATCCAATTCCTTTTTTGAATCCAGATTACTCGTTTTTAGATAATCTCTGGCTGCTGATTTTTCCTTTAGTTTTTATTAGTCTCGCTCTGGGCTGGAAGTATGAAAAAATTGCCGGCTATCTGCTCATAATTTCTATTTCTACCGGTCTTCTGGCAACAGTAATAATTGAAAATGAATTTATATTTGAAATGATAATTCCACTTTTTATCGGTATTCTATATTTGATTACAGCTTTTAATAAAAATAATTAAAACTAGATTATTTGTTATGAATTACTTATAATTTCGAATTACTATCAACTTATAGATGGGGGATATTAATGTATACTAAAAATGATTTGATCAAGGACTTTAAAGAAATTGGAATTGATCCGGAAGGTACACTGCTGGTCCATTCTTCAATGAAGTCCGTTGGGGAAGTTGAAGGACGGGCGGATACAGTAATTGATGCCTTTATGGATTATATGAAAGATGGTTTACTAGTTTTTCCAGCTCACAGCTGGAGTGAAGAAAATAATGAGGACAATATTTTTAATCCCAAAACTGAAAAATCCTGTGTGGGTATTTTAACTAATATTTTTAGAAAAAGAGAAGGGGTTTTAAGATCACTGCATCCAACTCATTCTTTAGCAGCTTATGGAAAAGATGCGGAAGAGTTTATCAGTGGGGAAGAAAAAGTGGATACTCCCTGCCCCAGAAATGGCTGTTATGGCAAGCTCTATGATAGAAATGCACAGATCTTATTTTTAGGCTGCACTTTAAAAAGCAATACTTTTATTCATGGAGTTGAAGAGTGGAATCAGATTCCCAATCGGCTTGGTGAAAAACCTGTTGAATATAAAATAATTACTGGGGACAAAATAATCAAGGCACCAGTTCATCCCCATCAGGCACCGGTAAAAGATGTCTCAAAAAATTATGATAAACTGAGAGAACCATTACTTGAAAAAAATATCTGCCGCACCGGAAAAATCGGAGATGCAGAATCATATCTCTGTCAGGCAAAGGAAATGGCAGATTTAACTTCCACCTTTCTTCAAAAAAATCAGGACCTTTTTCTTGAGGACCAGCCGGTTCCTGAGCAATGGTATAAAGACTAAAGAAATTAAAGCTATTATCAATTAATTATAACCATGAGGTGTGGTAATTTGCGCTTAAAACAGGAGTTTTATCATAAAGATGCAGTTCAGGCTGCCAAAGATCTCTTAGGAAAAATTATAGTTAGAAAATATGATGGAAAAACAATCAAAGTTAAAATTGTAGACACTGAAGCATATTGTGGTGCTGAAGATAAAGCCTCTCATGCTCACAATAACAAAAAGACAAAACGCACAGCTCCCATGTTTAAAGTGGGCGGACATGCCTATATTTATTTAATCTACGGCATGTATTACTGTTTAAATGTTGTAACAGCAGCAGAAAATAACCCACATGCAGTTTTAATTAGAGGAGTTGAGCCCCTGGAGGGACTCAATTATATCCAGGAAAATCGTCAGATTAAAAGCAGCAAAATCGAAGATTTGACAAATGGGCCGGGAAAATTATCTCAGGCTTTAAAAATAGACAAAAGTCTTGACGGCTGTAATTTAGTAGAAAATAGCTCTCTTTATATAATAGATGGTGGGACTGAAGAATTTGAAATTGAAAGTTCTCCCAGAATAAACATTGATTATGCTGAGGATTATAAGGATAAAAAGTGGCGATTTTTCATCAAAAACAATAAATATGTTTCAAAATAATAGGCTGATTATTATTTTCACATATTTCTGCAGGATAATTTTAATTTTTGTCTAATCTCTGTAATAAGTCCTGAAAAATTTTCAACTGTAAATTGCTTTTATTTTAAAGTTAGGATTAATCAAGTTAGAAAGGGGTTGGTTTTAATGAAAATTATTGATCTGCTGGAACTTAATGAAAATGCTGAAATCTTAAATAAAAAGGAGCTCACAGTAATTAAAGAACTACCTTCTTTTATTCTTTCTCAAAAGCAGGAGGAAAAATTTAATAGTGCAGGACAGTGGCTTGTTTTAGATAAACTGCTGGAGATTGATAATCAATATGTAGTATATCTACACGATGAAGAAAAAGAAACCACCTGGATCAAACTACCGGCTAATTATGTTGCAGAAGATTATATGGTGGATTATCAAGCTGAGGATCAGTGCCCTCTGGGCATTGATGTTCTAATTAAGGAAGATGGTTATCCAATTGGAGTTATAAAAGGCTGTGATTCGATTCAGCAGGCCAAGGTAGATAATAATTTAGATGGCCACAGATATAAAGGTGAATTAGGAATAACCCTCAACAATAAGTACTTTTTAACTTATAAAAAAGAAAATGAGGAATTTAAAGTTGTTAAAACAAATGTTGACTGGGATAGAGGTAAACACACAATTTAATTAGTAAAATGGCAGAATATAAATTCAGGGGCTGTCTAAAACAGCCCTTTTAAAATGGAGGAACTACACAAATGGCAGATTTTAAAGATTTTTTAAAGTTAGATATTAGAGTAGGAAAAATTATTAAAGTTGAAAATTTTGCAGAGGCAAATGATCCGGCTTATAAGCTCTGGCTTGATTTTGGAGAAGAAATTGGAGAAAAGAAATCCAGTGCGCAAGTTACTGATTTATATCAGCCGAAAGATTTAATTGGAAGCCAGGTACTGGCAGTTGTTAATTTTCCACCAAAACAGATTGCCGACTTTATGTCTGAAGTTCTGGTTCTAGGTGTTTATGGAGAAGAAGGAGTAGTTTTAATTGAGCCGGAGCAGGAAGTAAAACTGGGCTCGCGTCTGGGTTAAATATCCTGCAGTATGTAATCATAATGAATTTTTTTAAAATAAAATAAGGGGCGTGAGAATATGGTACTCTGGCAGTTAGAAGATTATTTAACTACCTTCTTCTCAATTATAAAAGCTAAAATAAAAAATTACAAAATTGGCGACAACTTAGATAGGAAAAAAATTAATTATAGTAGTAATGCCAGACAATATCTGTTGTGGTATAATTCTCAGTCAAAAATTAGTCGCAATAATATTGTTTTCTTCATTCATGGAGGAGGCTGGAATAAAGGAAATCCCGAATTTTTTAAGTTTGTGGCTGATTACTTTACTAAACTTGGCTTTATCACAGTTATACCGGCTTATAGGCTGACTGATGAACATCAATTTCCCAGTCAGGCAATTGATGTTTTTAAAGCTCTAAAAAAGACTTTAGAAATTATAGAAGCATCAGCAGTTAAAAAAAATATGATAGTAGCTGGTCAGTCAGCGGGTGCACATCTGGGTGCTCTACTGCTTTTAAATCAGAAGCTGCAGGAAAAGTTTGAGATTGATGAAAATATTTTCAATGGATTTTTATCAATCAGCGGCCCCCTTGATCTTTCCCGTCCCTGTCGAACTATCAGGGCTGAAAAATATTTATATGATTTTGTTCCCACTCCTCAAAAAAGAAAAAAAGCTAATCCATCTAACTATATAAAATCTGAATTCAAAACTCCTATTTTTTGTCTGCATGGGGCAAAAGATCCTCTGGTCCCTAAAGAACATTCTATAGAATTTATAAAGGAAATCAAATCAAAAACAGAGGCAGAAACAAAATTAAAAATATGTAAAAATAAGCATCATTCTGATCTGACAGATTTGTTTTTTGAAAAAGGACCAGCAAATTCGGCTGTAAAAGAATGGATGCTAAAAGTAGATGCTTTAAATTAATTAAGATATGGAACTCATCATAAGTTGACAGAAGTCAATATTTCTGCTAAACTTTTATTAAATTCAAAAAATTTGAGATGGAGGATGAGAGAATGAAAAAGAAGAGTAGAGAAGAGAATAGAGACGGGTTTTTTGGTGATTTTGGAGGCAGTATTGTTCCCCCAGAATTAGCTGATGTCTTAGAGGAATTAAAAGATGCTTTTTATGAAATAAAAGATGATCCAGAATTTAGAGAAGAACTTGCTTATTTATTTAAAGATTATGTAGGTAAACCAAGCCCTTTATATCTTGCTAAATCTCTGACTGAAGAAGTTGGAGGCGCAAAGATTTATCTAAAAAGAGAGGATCTAAATCACACTGGTGCTCACAAGATCAATAACTGTATTGGTCAGGCGCTGCTTGCCCGAAAAATGGGTAAGAAAAGAATTATTGCTGAAACTGGTGCCGGACAGCACGGTGTAGCAACAGCAACCGCCTGTGCCTTATTTGATATGGACTGCATCATTTATATGGGTGAAGTCGATACCAAACGTCAGGCTCTAAATGTTTTTAGAATGGAACTTTTAGGTGCAGAAGTAAAACCAGTTACTGCTGGTGATGGAACCTTAAAAGACGCTGTTGATGAAGCTTTAAAAGACTTTGTCCAGAATGCAGATAATACCTTCTATATGCTTGGTTCTGCAGTAGGTCCCAATCCTTATCCGACAATGGTTAAAGAATTTCAGTCGATTATTGGTCAGGAAGCCAGAGAACAAATTCTAGAAAAAGAAGGTAAACTTCCTGATTATCTCGTAGCCTGTGTTGGTGGTGGCAGTAATGCTATTGGTTTATTTGCTCCTTTTGTAGATGATGAAGATGTAAATATCTTAGGCATTGAACCTGGTGGTAAGGGAGATAAACCAGGAGAAAACGCTGCTCCTTTAACTTATGGTAAACCTGGTGAGCTGCACGGTTTCAAAAGTTATGTGCTCTATGATGATCAGGATGAAAAAGTTATCTCACATACTCATTCAATTGCAGCTGGCTTAGATTATCCGGGAGTTGGTCCAGAACACAGTTTCCTCAAGGACTCCGGTCGAGCTAAATATACAACCGCTTCTGACCAGGAAGCTTTAGATGCCTTCCACTTATTATCTGAAAAAGAAGGTATTATCCCTGCTCTTGAGAGTGCTCATGCTGTAGCTGGTGGAATGAAGATAGCTGCTGAGCTGGATAAAGATCAAATTGTAATTGTTAACCTTTCTGGACGCGGAGATAAAGATGTAGCCCAAATTAAAGAATTACACGAAAATGGAAAATTAAACTATTTATAAGATGAATAATTAAATTAATAAATTAAGGCTGAATATTTCTGAAAAGTTATATTCAGCTTTTTTACTATAATATTTAAGC
>NZ_QBLR01000376.1:0-2972 GCF_003070835.1 Halanaerobium sp.
AAATGATGGATAATAGTGCTGAAAATTTATATTCTTTAGCACATCAAGCAGCTCAAGCTTCACGTTTAAATGTTTCTTTAGCGCTTGGAGAAAATAATAAAGTAATGATTCATCATAAAAAATTAGATCCTAATGAGCCTTTTTTTGAAAAAGAAATAAGCAAAGAATTTCAGGCAAAGGTGATTGCATCAAATGCAGCTAGATTGGTTAAAGGTATTCCAATTAGAGATATTCCCTTAGAAATAGATCAAAAAAATAAATCTGTATCTGATATTTTAACTGATTTAGATAACTTTAAGAGCATTAGTAAAGATGCTAAGAATGAAAAAATATCTAATTCTGAAAAAGAAGTAGATGAAAATAGAATAAAAGAATTAACAAATTATATTTATCAAAAATTAAAAGGTATAGAAAACAAATAATATTTAAGAGGCACTTTGAGGAAAGGAGGGAATATGTCCAAAAAAGCTCTTGGAATGATAGAAACAGTAGGGATTCTTGCTGCATATGAAGCTGCAGATGTAGCTTTGAAATCGGCCAATGTTAAAATGGTTGGTTATGAAATTAGTAGGGGTGGTTTAATCGTTATTAAATTTACTGGTGACGTAAGTGCAGTAAGATCAGCTGTTGATGCTGGTAAAACTGCTGCTTCAAAATTATCTAAGGTTTGGTCTTCTCATGTAATAGCCAGACCTGCTGAACAAATAGAAAAAATGATAAATAGCGAAGACACAATAAATAATAAGAATAAATCAAATAGTGAAGCAGAAAAAGAAGAAACAGAGGATATATCTGAAGCTGAAATTGATGAAGATGATAAATCATCAGTAAAATCAGATGATTTAGAAGCAGAATCAAAAGAATCAAATGAAGAAGCAGAATCAAAAGGAAAAGAGGAAAAAGAAGATACAGAAGAATTAGAAGAAGAGGATATATGTAATCTCTGTGGAGATCCAGCCTGTCCTCGAAATAAAGGAGATTTACACACGGATTGTATACATTATGATGAAATAAAAGGTGATAAAGAATAGAAGGAGGAATTTAAATGAGTGGCGAAGCTTTAGGCTTAATTGAAACTAAAGGATTTGTAGGTGCAATTGAGGCAGCAGATGCAATGGTGAAAGCTGCAAATGTTACTTTGGTGGGTTATGAAAAAATTGGTGGCGGTTTAATTACCGTTTTAGTTAGAGGTGATGTTGGAGCAACCAAGGCAGCTACTGATGCAGGAGCAGCAGCAGCTGGTAGAGTAGGAGAATTAGTTTCTGTTCATGTAATCCCAAGACCTCATACAGATGTTGATGGTCTTTTACCAAAAATTGCAAGAGAAGAATTAGATATGCCTGAAATGAAATAAATAAAAATATCCCCTTCCTAGGTTATTAAAAGGAGGGGGATAATAGTATGCCTTAATTGTCTGGAGGGTAATTAATGGATTGTTACATAAAAAAAGCTAATAAAACACTTGAAAAACTAAATAGTCTAATAGAAGAAAAAAACAATATTGTTGATTATGATGGAAAGATCAAAGCAGGTGTTGACCTTGGAACAGCAAATTTAGTCTTGACACTTGTTGATCAGGATAATAACCCTTTAGCTGCCTTAAAAAAATCAGGTAAGGTTGTTAGAGATGGTTTGGTAGTAGATTATATTGGGGCTTTAAAAATAGTAAGAGAAATGAAAAACAAGATGGAAAATATTTTGGGGAGAGAAGTCTTATATGCAGCAACTGCTGTACCACCTGGAACTGGTGAAGGGGATGTTGACACCTTCAAAAATGTTGTTGAAGGAGCTGGGTTCCAAGTCAGCAATGTTATTGATGAACCATCAGCAGCGGCAACTGTCTTAGAGATTGAAAGAGGTATTGTAGTTGATATTGGTGGAGGAACAACTGGAATTTCGATTCTTGAAGATGGTGAAGTAGTTTATACAGCTGATGAAGCAACTGGAGGTACTCATTTAAACCTTGTAATAGCAGGTGGACTTGGGATTAGTGTTGAAGAAGCAGAAAAAATGAAAGAAAATCCTAAACATGCAAATGATATATTTCCAATGACAATTCCAGTCATTGAAAAAATTGCTTCCATTATTAACAAGCATATAAAAAATTATAAAGCTGAAACAATTTATTTAGTTGGTGGTACCAGCAGTATTGAAGGAATAGAAAATGTCTTAGCTAAAAAAACTGGCCTTAAAGTAGTAAAACCATCCCATACATTATTAGTGACTCCTCTTGGTATTGCTATGAATTGCAAGTAGCTGGAAGGAGGGATAATTGTGAATCAAATTAGTGAAGAACTTATTAGAAAAATAATTGAGAAAGTAATAACTGCTCTAGAAGCAGATAAAAAAATGAAAATTACTGCTGTTTTCACAGGAGGTAAGATAAAATTTGAAGAAGCTTTATCTCAATTGAAAAAAATAGATAATAACTATAATATAATTTGGAATTTTATTTTTTCAGAATCAGCTAAAGAAATTCATAATCATAATAAAATAAGATGTGAATTTGAACAGCAAATTAGTCAAAAACCAATTCAGTTTAATACAGTTAATGAGAATGATTTATTATTGATTCCAGTTTTAACTCGTAATACTGCTGCAAAGCTATCAGCACAATTTCTAGACACATGTCTTTTAGATTATATTTTCAGATCATTAATGGCTTCTGTTCCTGTTGTTGCAGCATATGATGCAGCTGATTTAACTGGAGAAGGTTGGCAAAAACTTGGTTTTAATAATTATTCTGATGCAATTAAGATAGAGAACCAGCGTCATTTAAAAAAAATTAAATCTTATGGTATCCAATTGACTGCTGCAGATAATCTTGCTGAAAAATCTTTTTCAATCTTAAATGGTGATAACAAAAAAATTGTTAATAAGTCTAATTCGCAAAATATTATTTCAAGTTTAGATAAATCAAATACTAAAAGTATTCATCTTGACTCGAAAGTAATAACTTATAAAGATATTAA
>NZ_QBLR01000377.1:0-2971 GCF_003070835.1 Halanaerobium sp.
GCCATTTTGTTTGGTGGACGCTGCCTGTAGGAAGATTGAAAGATTGGTTTTAAGCACAACTTTGGTTACAAATATCATCTATGAAGAAAAATATAAACCGGTTGGATTAATTTTAATACCAGGGCCAGGTCTGAGCCATAAACACCTCAAATACGGGGAGGAAAATATAATTTTAGATGGTTATATTGACCATCGAGGTCAAGAAGTTAAGTCAGTTTCAACTCAAAAAATTAAAGAGGGACTTAAGCGATTGCAGGCAGAGGGTATAGAAAATGTGGCTGTAGTTGGTAAATTTTCTGTCCGCAATCCGGCTCAGGAAGAAAAAGTAAAAGAAATAATTAGCCAGGGAGATTACAACTTTAATAATATAACTTTAGGTCATCAATTATCCGGAAATTTAAATTATCACCGCCGAATAATCGCTGCCTATTACAATACGGCAGTAAGCAGTGTTCACCAGAACTTTATTAATTCTATAGAAGCTTCTCTGCAGGCAAGGGAGATAAAAGCTGATCTATATTTACTTAAATGTGATGGGGGGACTGTTGATTTAGAAAACTCACGCGAAATTCCAATTAAAACAGTTAACTCTGGTCCTGCTGCCAGTATTATGGGAACTATGGTTTTAAATCAAAGTTCTCAAACAGGAATTGCTTTAGATATTGGAGGAACTACAACAGATTTTGGTCTTTTTATCAAGGGAGAAACTGCTTTTAAGCCAAAGGGGATTGAAATTGATAAGCATCCTACTCTAATTAGAGGGCTTTACAGTCATTCAATTGCTCTCGGAGGAGATAGTGAAGTCCAGGTTGAAGCTGGTAAAATAAAAGTTGGTCCTGAACGCAGAGGTCCAGCAGCGGCTTTAGGGGGACCGGCTCCAACTCCAACTGATGCACTTTTAGTCTTAGATCAGATTAAAGAAAATGAGGCAAAGCAGCTTGAGTTTGATCTAAAAAAAGCTGAAAATAAACTCTTAGCTTTGAAAAAAGAACTCGATCTAAATTTTTATTCAGATTATCTGCAGGGGGATGAATCTGAGCTGTGTCTGACTGCTCTGGCACAAATAATTATCGATCAAATAGCAGCAAAAATTGAAAAAACTATTGCTCAGATTTTAAAAACAATTAAAAACCAGCCTGTTTACACAATTAATGAATTATTAAAATCACCTGAAATAGAACCGGAATACATAATTGGGATTGGTGGTCCGGCTGCTTCTTTAACTGAGTTTTTGGCTGCTCAGCTGAACTTAAAAGCTGTAGTTCCCAAACATTCCAAAGTAGCTAATGCACTGGGAGCAGCTTTTGCCCATCCAACTATTGAAACAACAGTTAGAGCTGATACTGCCCGTGGTTGGTTGGATATAGTTGAAGCTGGAATTCACCGCCAGCTAAAAGATCGAAATTTTGACCTTCAAGATGCGGAAAGGCTGGCTCAAGAATGGACCTTAAAAAGATTTAAAGAAGAAAAATATCCTGTTGAAATTATCAGCAGAGAAAGTTTTAATGTAATTCGAAATCGAAGAAATAAAGGACAGATAATAGAAGTTAAAGCACAGATTAAACCAGGACTGATTGCTGATTTAAAAGGAGGTAAACTAGTAATATGAGGAATCCAAAAAAATTAAAAGCTAAAAATAAAGTTGGACTAATTTTCTTCCCTGCCTTTGACTGGGAAATCTCTCCAACCCATCCGGAAAGAAAAGAAAGACTGCTTTATACCAGAGACCAGGTTTTTGAAGAAGGTTTGCTTGATATTGAAGGGATTGTAGAATATAATCCTGAAATAGCTACCAATCAAGAAATACAGAGGGCCAATATCTGTGTTCCAGATGTTGATAGTGTGGCCTCTGAACCTCATAAAATTTCAGCTGGCGGAGCAATTAAAGCGGCTGATTTAGTTTTAGAGAAAAAAGTAGATAAAGCTTTTGCCCTGGTTCGACCTCCAGGACACCATGCTCATCGGGTGGTTCATGGAGCACGAGGCTTTTGTAATATCAATAATGAGGCAATTATGGTAGAATCAATTCGCAATAAGTATCCCAATAAAAAGATTGCTTTTGTTGATACTGATGCTCACCATGCTGATGGTACTCAAGAAATTTTTTATCATGATCCCAATGTACTTCATATTTCTCTGCACCAGGATGGGAGGACTCTTTTTCCTGGTACTGGTTTTGTTGACGAGCTGGGTGGTCCAACTGCTTATGCTAAAACTTTAAACATTCCACTACCACCAGGATGCTCTGATCAGGGACTGCTTTATGTTTTAAATGAATTTGTTTTACCTGTTTTAAATGATTTTCAGCCTGATTTAATTATTAATGCAGCTGGACAGGATAATCATTATTCTGATCCATTAACAAATATGAATATTTCAGCCAAAGGTTATGCAAAAATGAATGATCTTTTAGATCCTGATCTGGCTGTGCTTCAGGGAGGATATTCAATAGAAAGTGCTCTCCCATATATTAATGTTGGTTTAATTTTGGCGATGGCGGGTTTAGATTACAGTTCAGTAGAAGAGCCTGATTATGAGCCAGAACTTTTAAAAGAAGATCAGAGCCTAATGGCAGAAATTAAAGAGACGGTGGCTCAATTAAAAAAGATCTGGGAAAATAGAAACAGTAGAGATCTTAAAGAAGTCTATGGAGATTTCTCCAAATTTTACAGCAGAGATAAAAGTATATTTTATGATACAGCTGGAATCAATGAAAATCAGACCGAAAAAGTTAAAGTCTGTGATCAATGTCAGGGTTATTTGATAATTAATTCTAAAGCTGGAAGAAGTCGTTTTAGCAGCAATCAGATTAGGGCAGTTTCTATTCCAAAACTGGTTTGTGATCAATGTTATCAGGAAGCTAGAGCTAAATTTGAAGAATTAAAAAAAGAAGATGAACATGTTTATCTACAGGATTTAAAAGCAGATGAATATCTAAATAATTAAATGCACGCGGTGATTTGATAAAAAA
>NZ_QBLR01000378.1:0-2969 GCF_003070835.1 Halanaerobium sp.
GGTCTCGTGGGCTCGGAGATGTGTATAAGAGACAGGTAGAAGATTGTTCAGTAGATTTAGACTCAAAAACATTTGAAATTAATACGGATAAACCTTCTCAAGATATATTGTCACATTTAGAAGAGCTTGGTTATCACGGCCATATAATATAATTAATTAAAAAAACTCAAAAGATTTCTTAAAAATATAAAGATACCTTCAAAGTTTAAGAACTACAAAATCACTTTGGAGGTATCTTTATTATCTCAATAAAAGAAGAATATATCAAGAAAATACATTATACTAAGATTTCAAAGCAGATAAAATTAAAAGGGTCTAACAGATGTAACCCATTTTTAAATACTAATAAGTACAAAAAACTTGGATGCTTAGTTCCTTTAGAATTTAGAAACTAAGCATCCTTTTGTATATGGTTTTAGTAATTTTTGAGCCTAATTTTTCCAGGTCAGTTTACTTCAGCAGGAACTAAAACTTTTCTACCTACTTCAATGTTATTTGGATTTGCCATCTCGTTTAATTCAGCTAGTTTGTCCCACATTAAATTATAGTCTAATCCAATTTGATATAAGGTGTCTCCATCTTTTACTTCATATAGTTTTAAATTGTTTTCAGTTAAAACATCTTTAGAAAGCTTATTATTTTTAATTAGTTCATGTAAATTAATTGATTCAATATTTGAAATTCTAGCATCCTCTGTTGATGGCAATTCTAGTTTATCATTTTTTATCATTTCAATAATGTCGTCTCTTAATGGATGATCAAAATCTACACCAATGATTTCCCAATTATAATCTACTTTTGGTTCAATAGTTCCTTTTTCTTCAATAAATTCTCTAATATATAATCTTATAGATTTTGGATCAGATTGGAAGTGAGCATCGTGACTTAGCATACCCATACTCTTTAATCCACCATATCTGTAGTTGTTTAAAGCTAACTCAAATACCTGATCATCTTTAACTGGCTTTCCTTTGTAAGTTAAGTTCTTGATCCTTTGACCTTTTGGTTCAGAAATATCAACTTTATATTCTACTCCTTGAAATAAATCAAGATTATAGGCTGGGATGTCTTTATCAAAACTAATAGTTAGATCTCCAGGTTTATACTGATTATAATAACTTACTGACCATTCCATATATTCTTTTAATTCTTTTCCAGTAATATTAACTGCGTATAACGTGTTTGGATATTTATAAATATCGAATATATCCGCGTAAGAAACTTCTCCTTTCTTAATATTCGAAGAAGCTTTGAATAAAGCAGCTGCAGATATATCTGCACCAGTATAATGCAACTGAATTATATTAATTAGGTCTACAACTGCAGTATCTTGAACTCTACCAGCTGGTATTCCAGGTACTTCGTAATCAGGATGAAAATCTGCTGTTGCTGTTCCAATTGGGTCCTTTAGGAAAGACATTGTTTCTTGATGAGCTTTTTCTGTTATTTCTGATAAATTTTTTGATGGTTCATAATCAGCTATACTTATGTTTTCTGCTTTTTTATTAATAACTTTCCAATTTTCTCCGTCTTGTTCAAGTGTAAGATCAATTTTTACCACTTGGTCAGCCTGCCCATATTTTGCTCTTGGTGCAGTAACTAATGTGTTTCCTATTGTTTCATTAACTGGGACATGGTCATGACCGGTAATTAAAACATCTATTTCAGGTATTTCTGCAACTCTTTTTGCTGCAGAACCTTCATTTTCATGCCTTGCTTCAAGTCCTGCATGCGTCATTGCAATAATTACATCAACATTGTGTTCATTTTTTAATTCTTTTACATATTTTTCTGCTTCAGTTTTCATATCATTAAAAGTGAGATCTTCAACCTTTGGCCCATCCCATCTTGGAATATTTGGAGTAGTTAATCCTATTATTCCAACTTTTACCCCATTAAACTCTTTTATTAAATAAGGTTTTTGAAAGTTAGAACCGTCTTTTTTATAGTAAATATTTGCGGAAAGCAAAGGAAACTCTGCTTCTTTTTTCATTTTTTCGATTAATTCAAGGCCAAAATTGAATTCATGATTGCCCAACGTTAAAGCATCATAACCTATTTTATTCATTGCTTGAATCAATGGATGGGGTTGATCAAATAGCTGTGTATTGTATAAATCATCAGTCAATAAACTCCCCTGAATAGTATCTCCATTATCCAGAACAATTACATTTTCATTATTATTTTTTACTTCTTCAACAATGGAGGCTATTCTTTCAAAACCAACATTTTCATAATCTGTCATATCTGTATAAGAGTAACTTGTTAATGCTCCATGGGTATCACTAGTACCAATTACTGCAATATGAACCTGTGCTATGGCAAAAACGGAAATCAAAACAAACGTAAACACCATTAAAAATCTAAAATTTTTCAACGTCTATCCCTCCTTGTAATAGTTATTGTAAATATTTATTAACATAAATTAATAAAGGCAACTTACAAATTTGGGGATTTTTATTATATCACTTTTTACATAAAAATAAAAATCCCAAATGACACAATAATGTTTTGTACTGGTAAATATATAGATAATAAGTTCCTGGAATGATTTTTTACTCTTAAATCTGACTGCATAAAACTTTTATTAATTTTTGTTTCTACTTGAAATTAGTATAAAAAAGCAGGCTTTTTTATACTAATTTGACTTAAAAAAAACATTCCCTTATAATTAATAAAATATAATAATATAGACTATAAATAAAAAAATACGGAGGTATGAAATGAAACCAATAACAGATATCATTTATAATGAACTAAAACCTGTCATTTCTGAATTATTTGGGAATGACCTTTTAGACAAATTAGTCATTCAAGAAACAAATAATTCTAAATTTGGAGATTATCAAACAAACTTTGCGATGATTACATCTAAAGATTTGAGACAAGCTCCAAAAAAAACCGCTGAAAAAATTGTAGAGAATTTTAAAGATTCAAAAGTAATAGATAAAATAGAAGCTGTCTCTTAT
>NZ_QBLR01000379.1:0-2962 GCF_003070835.1 Halanaerobium sp.
CTAATCCCAATTATAAGGAGTTTTTCTATTTTAAGCAAGTATTTTCGTTAAAAACAGAACTTGACTTTTCTTAAATATTTTTATGCAATGCTAGTGATTAATAATGAAATAATATTTTATTGATAATGAACTCCCTTACTTCCAAATTTGAAGTGGAAAAAGGTCACAATTAAAACTAAAACAAGCAAAACAACAGATTGAGCAGCTGCCATCCCTGGTCTGAAGTTAACAAACATATCTCTATATAATTTATAAATTACAATATTTGTAGAATCGGCCGGGCCACCCTGTGTCATAATATCTACAATTCCAAAAGACTGGAAAATTGTAAAGATAATATTCATAATTATTAAATAAAATGTAGTTGGAGAAAGTAATGGAATCGTTATTTTTCTAAAAATTTGAAAAGAATTTGCTCCATCAATTTTGGCTGATTCATAAACACTATCTGGAATCGACTGTAACCCAGCTAGAAAAAATATAATATTAAAGCCCATATTTTTCCAGATAGTAGCAATAATGATGGCTATAAAAGCAAAAAAACCATTTGTTAACCATGGTACTTGAAAATTAAAGAATAAATCTAAAAAATAATTAATATGCCCAGCAACTGGATTTAAAAGAAATACCCAGAGTGAACCAGCAACAGTTGGTGAAATAGCATATGGGATAAAAAAGATAGTTCTATAGATTTTTATTCCCTTCAGTTTTTGATTAACTAACACTGATAATACTAAAGAAATAGCTAAACCACCAAAAATAGAAATCAAAACAAATACAGCAGATCTTAGAAGACTAGCTCTGTAAGATGGATCAGTAAATAAATTAATATAATTATCAAAACCAGCATAGATTCTACGTGACCCAAATGGAGCAGTTCTATATAAACTTAAAACAACTGACTGAATTGTCGGCCAGTATAAAAAAAGCATTAAAATTACCATCGAAGGCAAAATTAATAAATATGGAACAGAAAAATGAGAGTCATAATCTTGTTCTTTCAACTTTTCTACCTCCTCTGACATGTTTTTATTATAATAAAATTTTAAAATAACTAGAAAAATCCCCCTCCCCAAAAAAATGAGGAAGGGGAGTAATACTCATTAAAATAATTTTCTTATAACTAACTTTAATCTTTATTCATAAAGCGAATTGTATTGTTCTAAGGATCTATCAACTCTAGAAGCAGCTTCATCCATTGCCTCTTGTGGAGTTAAATCATCCTGTAGAGTCTTTTCAACTGCTTCTTCTATAATCTGTCTTACTTCAGGGAAAGTTCCAATCATTGCCCCCTGAGTAGAAGGAGCTGTTTTACTTAATAGCAACTGAAGAAAAGCAGTTAAATGATTTGGGTTTTTGGCAAAAAACTGTCCATTCATTTCATGTTCTACAGCTGCTTTAGTTACTGGGAAATAACCGGTATTTTCAAACCAATATACCTGCTGTTCCATCTCAGATAAGAAACTTAAAAATTCCCAGGCTGCTTTTAATTCTTCTTCTGGATGATCTCTTACTGCCCAAAGGCTAGCACCACCAATTACAACTCCACCACGGTCTACACCCTCTGGGCGTGGAAGGAAAGCTGTTCCTAACTCATATCCATCATTTTTAGCATTTTCAGTAAAGTTAGTAACCTGTGCTGTAGATTCAATCATCATAGCTGATCTACCAGATAAGAAAGCCTGTTTTGCTCCATCCCATCCGCGACCAGGATTTAACATGATACCTTCATCAACCATCTCTTCCCATAGTTCAATAAATCTAACTGCAGGTTCCTGATCTAAATATGATTCAGTTGCTCTTGCATTACGTCCATTCTCATTATTCACAAGTAAAGCATCCTGATTTGCCACCATTTGCTCAACAAACCAACCGACGATACCTAAAGTAAATCCGTAACGTTCAACATCTCCATCTTCATCTCTAACTGTAAGTTTACGAGCATATTCTTTTAACTCTTCAAAGGTCTGTGGAGGTTTATTTGGATCTAAACCTGCTTCTTCAAAAGCATCTTTATTATAATATAAAATAGGTGTTGATGAATTAAATGGCATAGAATTTAGCTGACCATTTACATTATAATAATTAGAAACAGGAACTAAAAATTTACCCCAATCAAATTCTGTGTCCTGTGCAACATCTCTTCCTAACTCTTCTACAGGAATAATGATACCACTATCAACCATTACCTGAGTTCCAATTTCATAAATTTGAATAATATGTGGAGCTGAACCACTTTGTACAGCAGCCTGAGTTTTAGTCAAAGTATCATTATAACTACCTGTGTTTTGTGCTTCAACTATTATTTCATCTTGACTTTCATTAAAGCTCTCTACTAAGTTGTTTACTATTTCACCATTAAAACCTCCCATAGCATGCCAGAATTCAATTGTCACTGGTTCCTGGGCCGCTACAGCAAAAGTAAGGATAAATGTAAGAGCAATCACCATCAAAAAACTTAATTTTTTCATTAAATAACTCACTCCTTTTTTAGTTTTTAGTCAAAAATTTTTAATTTTAACTAATCCCCCCTTATATAAGCTTTTTAAGTTAATAAATTAAGATGTAAAAGATGAGTAAAAATTACAAAATTTTATTATTAGCTTATCATAATTATATATTTTATTAAATTGTTTGTCAATTTCGAATATTATTTCACTTGTATTGATTTGACCCTCCTCGGAGGTTTGCAACCAGATTTTCACTCTATCACCTGATTATTATAATAACACAAACAAATATCTAATATATTAATTTGATGTTAAAGTATTGTTAAAGAATTTAAAGTTTTACTATTTTTTTAGCAGGTCTTTTCAAACTAATAGAGAAATATACTGATGTGGAGTTATTATATTTTCACAAAAAAAATTCAAAATATTATAAAAACGGGGGTAATCAGATTGAATAGTAAGTTTGCTAAAAAATACAGATATTTGGCCTATCTTTTAATTGCTCCATCTAT
>NZ_QBLR01000040.1:0-22347 GCF_003070835.1 Halanaerobium sp.
GTTGTAACTATTTAATTCAACGGAGCCAGGCAAATGCCTTTTTTATTTAGATATTTTTAGATTTACAGTTTTTTCTTCACAACATTAATTATACAACCTATTATTTTAGCTAGTTATTTTTAATGTTCCAGTAATTCAACCTCGATAAATTCTGTTAGGCCTTCAACTGCAGCATCTGCATCTTCCCCTTCAGCCTTCAAGGTGATCTCATCACCTTTGCCAAGACCTAAACTCATAATTCCCATAATACTTTTTGCATTGACTTCTTTTTCTCCAACGATAATTTCAATCTGTGACTTAAAATTTCCTGCCTTCTTAACCAGCTGTGAAGCCGGTCTGGCATGTAAACCTGTCTCATTGTTAATTGTCAAAGTCTTTTCTGCTGTCATTTTAAAATCCTCTCCTTATAAGCTTATATTAATTATTTTTTTAGTTGTTTAATTCTTTTTTTATTTCTTCAGCAATTAATTCTGCTTTGGTTCCAACAACCACCTGAGCATTATTCTTATTTGCTTTTAAAACACCGGAAGCTCCCAACTTCTTTAATTTAGCTTCATCTAATTTGCCAGAATCTCTAACTTCCAGCCTTAATCTTGTAATACAGGCATCAACACTTTTTAAATTATCAGCACCACCCAGGGCTTCGATATACTGTCTGGCTTTTGTACTACCAGTCTGTACTGAATTATCTGAACTGCTTTTCTGCTGACTCTCAGGCATTACACTCATCTGATTACCGCCTGCTGCAGCTTCCTCTCTCCCTGGTGTTGGAATGTTAAACTTCTGAATCGCAAAACGGAATAAGAAATAATAGACTGCAAAAAATGCAATCCCAATTGGAATAATTAAAAATGGTTTTGTGGCCAGTCCATAATTTAAGAAATAGTCAATCGCACCGGCAGAAAAGCCAAAACCATGCTGGATCCCTAAAACATAGGTTACAACCATTGAAAAACCTGTTAAAAGTGCGTGAATAGCATATAATACCGGAGCTAAGAACATGAAGGCAAACTCAATTGGTTCAGTAATACCAGTTAAAAAGGCTGTAAGTCCAACACTTAAAAAGATACCGGAGACTGCTTTTTTGTTTTTCGGTTTAGCTGCATGATACATAGCTAAAGCAGCTGCCGGCAGTCCAAACATCATCATTGGGAAAAATCCAGACATGAAAAATCCAGCCGAGGGATCTCCAGCAAAGAAACGAGATAGATCTCCAGTTACAACTTCTCCCGCTGCAGTTGTAAACTCACCAAAGACAAACCAGATAAAACTGTTAAGTACATGGTGCAGGCCAACTGGAATTAATAATCTGTTTAAGACGCCATAAACAAAGACTCCAATTGGACCGGCATTAATAATCCACTCACCGGTAAGCTGAATGACATTCTGAATTGGAGGCCAGATATAGCCAAAAATACCTGCCAGCAGAACACTTGCTGCACCAGTAATAATTGGGACAAAACGCTTACCGCCAAAAAATCCTAAAAAGTCAGGTAGTTCAATATCATGGTAGCGGTTATATAAAAATCCTGCAAGTAAACCACCAATAATTCCAGCCAGAACGCCCATATTTATATCAGAATTAATTGCCTGAGTTGCATTGGTGATTACAAAGTAACTGACTGCTCCTGCCAGTCCGGCTGCCCCGGAACTATCTTTAGCAATTCCAACTGCAACTCCGATACCAAACAATAAAGCCAGATTATCAAAGATTGCAGAACCAGCTGCCATGACAAAGGGAATATCGAAAACATCCCCGGCACCAAGTCTGAGCAGCAGTGCTGCTGCTGGAAGTACTGCTATCGGTAACATCAGAGACTTACCTATTTTCTGCAAACTAGAAAAAATCTTTTTCATTTTTTAAAACCTCCTGTTTTTTGTTAAAAATCTTTACTAAAACTTACTCATAAATAAAATAACTGCAGAGAAAATTTCTTTCCTGGATCTATATAATAATTACAGTTTAAACTGTAATTTTATTTTCATAAATTCTAAAAGCAATAGAAAAGCCGAAGAGAATCTACTACTCCCCTGGAATTAGGAATAATAGTTTCTCTTCGGCTCTTGCCTGATTAAACAGTAACATGCCTCAGTGAATATTTAGTTTTTGCATTCTATTTTTAAATGTAATTTTATCTTTAAATTAAATTGCTAAATCAAAATTAATTAAAATCCCTATTCAGTCTGTGCAGGTGCAGTGCCAGATAACCCTTCTCATCTTCGGGAACCTGGTAATCAAATCTGGATTCAATAATTTCTGCCAGTTTCCCTGCTAGCTGATAACTTTCTTTAAAGTCCTTTTTGATATTCTCTAAAAGTGGATTAGTATTATTTTCTCTACTTTCGATCCTCTCTAAAGCAAAACGGAGATGGTTAACCAGCCTGGCATAATTTAAACTGTCATATTCAAGTTCCTGACCAAGTTCTTCTTCCACCTTTGCAACCAACTGTTTGATAATTGAAGTATTCTTAACTGTTTTAGAAACCTCACTGTTATTAATTGCTCCATGAATGTGAAATGCTATAAAACCAATCTCGCCTTCTGGTATGGAAATCTCAAAATTATTTTCCAATATCTTTACTGCCTTCCTGGCCAGCTGAAATTCTTTTTTATAAAGGGTCCTGGTTTCCATCAAAAATGGATTTATAATCTCCAGCCCCTCTTTAATTCTTTTTAAGGTGAAAGCGATATGATCAGTCAGGCCAATCCTGATATACTGATTTATATCTTCATCAAGCTCCTCATTAACCATATTGATAATCTCTTCAGTTGCCTGAATGATCTTACTGTCTACCTCTTCCAGCAGCTGAAAATAATTACTCCTCTTTTCCCCGGCGAGAGGTACAAACTCCTGCTTGATTTGATAATCATCTTTTGTAAAAATATCACCTTTGCTGGATGCAAAACCAATACCAGTTGCAATCAGAATCAGTTCCTGCTTTTCAGCACCTTTTTCTGCTAGAATCACATTATTATTAAATACCTTTTTCACTTTATACTTTTCTCTAACAGACATCTGATTCCCCCTGAAAGTAAAAGCCTCATTTTATTAAACAAAAAGAAAAATCTAGAAAAAAATATAAAGTCCTCCCTCTTAGCTAATACAAATTAGTTAAGGAACTTATATCTTCTCCTAGATTATGCCTGATTTAACAGTAACACTCTCTTTTCCTCGATTGAGTTTTTTTAATTGTAACACTATTTATCCTGCTTTTCAAGCATTTTATTCAATTTTTTAGTTAATGAGCCGAAAAAAAGATCTAATTCGAATTTAGGCTGCATCTTTAGCCAGCTTTTTTGCCAACATCAGTATTGTTTATTTTAGAATTTTGCAGTATAACTGGAGTACCCAGGCCGCCGGCTGCTAGAATAACCTTATCTGCTTCGTATTCAAACTCATCCTCAGCATTAACACCTCTAACTCCATAAGCCTGCCCCTGATCGATAAGAACCTCTTCTACTCTACTATCATATCTAACTACCGCTCCCTGCTTGACAGCCTGATTTAAATAATTTTTTGCAGTCCACTTGGCTCCCTGTTTACAGCCATTAATACAGAGTCCACATTTTATGCATTTTTGTTGATCAATTGCTTTCGGCATAGCTTCCATCTGATAACCCAGGCTTAATGCTGCCTCATAAATTGCTCTGGAACCTGAGGCTTGAATTTCTTTGGTTGAAAGTCTTATTGGAATTTCATTTTCAGCCTCTTTAAATTCCTGACTGAGATCAATCCCCATTTCCTTAAACTCTTTTTCATAACATCTAACTATATTCCCAGTGGCGACAACTGTTGATCCCCCACCCATAAAAGTCCTGTAAATTATTACTCCTTCTTTTGATTTCTTAGGAGTTCGTGTATATTTATTACAGTCATAGAAACTCAAAATATCACGATTAGAAAGGTAATTACCAATTAAACTTCTTATTCTTTTCAACCAGATTGTTTAATATGAATATAATCAGCCATCCGCCTCTAAAAACAAAATGATTTTGAATGGCTTAATAATATGAAACCTCCTCTTAAGATGATTTTTTACATCTAAGAGGAGGCTTAAGTATCCAGGAAACAATTTAATTTTGAGTTACAATTTTTTAGACAGTTTTACCAGGGTTTAAGATGTTTTGAGGATCAAAAGTATTTTTAATTCCCCGCATCAGCTCCAGCTGCATGGGTCCAATATCTTCATGTAAATACTCTTTTTTAGCAATTGCAATTCCGTGCTCTCCTGATACCTTACCCTTCATCTCTCTTGATTTAGCATAAAGCTCGTCCATAACCGCTTTGTTTCGCTGCTGCCAGGTTTGATCATCTAGGTCGTCTTTTAAAGTATAGAGATGTAAATTTCCATCACCAGCATGACCAAAACCGCGGATTCTTAAATTATGTTTATCCTCCAGCCTGTGAGTAAAGTTAACAAAGTCAGCGACTCTATTTCTCGGCACTACTACATCACATTCATCTAATTCACTAACTGCTTTTAAAGCTTCAAGCAGGGCACCTCTGGTATCCCAGATCACATCCTGCCGCTCATCAGTGTTGGCAATATAGACATCATAAGCATTATTTGCCAGACAGACATCAGCTGCTACTTCGTACTGTTTTTCTATTTCCTTTTTATCATTACCGTCAAATTTAAGTAAAAGGTAGGCTGGAGCAGATGTATCTGGAAACTCTTTACCCAGATAATCAGTTGCAGCAAGCAGGACTTCCTTTTCCATAAATTCAATGCCTGTGGGCACTATCTTCGCATTTATGATTTCCGGTACAGTTCCAATCGCCTCTTCCAGGCTGTCAAAAGGAATCAATAAGGTTAATGCTTTTTTAGGCATTGGCACTAATTTTAAGGTGATTTCTGTTACAATACCAAGGGTTCCTTCTGAACCGATCATCAAATCCTGAATACTGTAACCGGAACTGTTTTTAACAACCTTACCACCGGTATTAATAATTTCTCCGTTTGGCAGCACAATTTCCATTCCCAGCACATAATCTCTGGTAACACCATATTTAACCGCCCTCATTCCCCCGGCATTGGTGAGCACATTACCATCTAAGGTAGCACTTTTTTCTCCCGGATCAGGTGGATACATAAAACCTAAATCATTTACTTTCTCAGCAAAGTTCATTAAGATAACTCCCGGCTGGACACTGGCAGTTAAGTTTTCTTCATCAATTTCAATGATTTCATCCATGGAAGTTGTTAATAAAAGGATACCACCCTCCATGGCAACTGCTCCCCCACAAAGCCCGGTTCCGCTTCCACGAGGAGTTACAGGTATATTTCTATTACTGGCAAATTTCATAATTTGAGCTACTTCTTCTGTATTTTCAGGCTCTACAATTAGCTCAGGATATACTCTAAGCTCTGCCAGTTCATCATGAGAATAATCTTCACTAATATCTTCCTTTAAAGTTACTCGATCACTATCTAAAATTTCGATTAAGGATTCGATATCTGCCTCTGTTATTTTATTAAAATTCATCAATTTACCCCCTATAAGTAGTACTAAACAACTGCTGCTGTTTTCTCAAAAACCTGCTCACCATTTTTTATCTTCTCAATTAATTTTGGTACAATCTCATATAAATCGCCCACCATACCATAATGAGCTACATTAAAGATACTTGCTTCTGGATCAGTATTTACTGCAAAAATATGTTCTGAGCTCTTCATGCCAGCCACAAACTGTACCGAACCTGAAACTCCTAAGGTGATTAATAATTCCGGTCGAACTGATCTTCCGCTTAAGCCAATCTGCTGCTGGTGTTCGGTCCAGCCCTTTTCAATTAAAGGACGGGTGGTTCCAATCTTAGCTCCTATTAAATCAGCAAGTTCTCTGATCATCTCTAAATCTTTTTCTTCCCTTACTCCCCGGCCAACAGCAATAATTTTATCTGCTTCTTCGATACTATCAACTTCAGGTTTTTTAGTGATGCTGACGAAGTTGGATCTGGTTTCTAATTCTTTTTCGTCAACACTAAAGTTAATAACTTCTCCGGTCGGATTCTCTATTCTTTCAGCAGGTTCCATAACCTTATAGCGCACAGTTGCCATCTGGGGTCTGGTTCTGGTAGTTAAAATCCTGGCCATAATATTACCACCAAAGGCAGGTCTGGTCTGGACTAAATCTGTATTCTCTCTAACATCTAAAATTGTACAGTCTGCAGTCAATCCTGTTTTAAATCTGGTTGAGATTCTTGGTGCCAGAGATCTACCGATTGAAGTTGCTCCAATCAGGATTATTGTTGGCTTTGTTCTCTCTACACAGTCTTCAAAGGCCCTGGCATAGGCTTCAACATCAAAATGATGCAGAGGTTCCTGATTATAAACATAAACTTTATCTGCCCCGTGTGCCAGGATTTCTTCAGTCTGATCAGTTAAATCATGGCCGAGTAAAATAACATGCAGTTCCTGATTAATTTTATCAGCCAATTCCCTCCCTTTACCCATCAACTCATAGGTAACCGGGTGAATTTTACCTTCTAACTGTTCTGCAAAAACTAAAACATCACTGTAGAGGCTCTTATCAACAGCTTTTCTTTTGTCCTCAACCGGCTGAATTAAACCTTCAGGACAGCTTTTAACACAAATTCCGCAGGCCTTACAGGCTGAATTCATCTCAATTTTACCGTCTACTATATCTATAGCATCAAAAGGACAGGCTTCAATACATACTTTACAAAGAGAACAATTTACATAATCTATGCTGTAGTTACTCATACAAGCTTCAACTCCTTTAATTCATTAAATAATTTGTCAGACAGTTCTTCTCCACTTCCATCCCAGATTACCTGTTCAATATTATCATCTGGAGGGAAAACTTCTTCTACCTGAGTTGGAGAACCCTTTAGTCCAAAATTATTTTCATCATCATCAAGTAGATCAGCAAAGGTAAGTGTTTCTATTTCTCTGTCAGCTGTTTCTAGTTTAAGTCTATAAGAAGGAAGGCGGGGCTGATTTACATGTTTGGTAACAGTAATCAAACCAGGGTAGCTAAATTCTACCACTTCAATAGTCTCTCCCATATCCTTTTCCACCATAATTTTTTCCTCAGTAGAGCCTTTAATTGAACTGACATAGGCTACATGGGGAATCTTAAGAGTTTCAGCAATAGCTGGACCAACTTGAGCGGTATCTCCGTCCGTGCTCTCCATACCGCAAATAATTAAATCATAGCCATTTTTGAGACCGATAACCTCAAGTCCCTTGCTCAAGGTATAACTTGTCGCCAGAACATCTGCTCCAGCAAATTTAATATCAGATAAAATAAAACCCTTATCTGCCCCCATCATATAAGCCTCTCTAATAACTTCTTTTGCCTGAGGAGGCCCCATGGTAATTGCGGTAACTGTTCCTCCGTGTTCAGCTTTCAACCTCAGTGCAGTTTCCAGTGCATACATGTCATAAGGATTCATTATTGAATCAACACCATCACGAATTAGATTTCCGTTTTCATCTACTTCCACATTTTTGGTTTCTGGAACCTGTTTAACACAAACTAATATTTCCAATTATTACACCCCTTTAAATTATATACCCGTTATTAAAAATTTAAGCCCAAATGCTAAAAAATATTTTAGATAACAATCCCCACTGTCATCTAAATATAAAATTTAAATCTGCCCCAATAAAATTATTTTTAATTTGAACCCCCTTTATCCAATATTTTAAAATAGAACTATCGGACCGATGGTCTGACCAATTTTGCGAAAAAATAAATATTTTTGCTTTATGTATTTTAGGACTGATGGTCTGACCATTAATTTTAAAAAAATTTGAATATTTAATTATATTCTTATCATATAGCATTCTATCAGGCTTGTCAAAGGAATTTGCAAGTTATTTATTTCTCAAATAAAGTTGAGATATTTCTTCTCTTTATCTTAAAAAGAATATAAATGGCAAAGAGACTGAATTTTCATCCAGCCTCTTTACAAGTTTAAACAACCTGACTTAATTTATTTTTGCCTGTTGGAATACAGAGAGGGGTTCCAAATACAGGATCAGAAACAATCTGACAGTTTAAATCAAAAACTTCTTTAATCACTTCTTCATCAATAACTTCTTCCGGTTTACCCTGGGCAAAAACTCCTTTATCTTTAACAGCCACTATATGATCAGCATAGCGGCAGGCTAAGTTTAAATCATGCAGGACCATAATAATTGTCCGCTGATCTTTCTTGTTTAATTCATAGAGTAAGTCAAGCAGATCAACCTGATGGGAGAGATCAAGGTAAGTAGTTGGTTCATCGAGTAAAATTATTTCTGTATCCTGAGCCAGGACCATTGCCAGCCAGGCCCGCTGCCGCTGTCCACCAGAGAGTGAACTTAAATCTCGGTCAGCAAGTTCTAAAAGACCTGTGTCTTTTAAAACCTTTTCAACTATCTTTTGATCCTCACTGCTTGAGGCCTGATACCATTTTTGATAGGGATATCTTCCCTGTTCAACCAGTTTGCGGACGGTAATCCCCTCTGGAATAGTAGAGCTTTGAGGTAAAAAGGCAAGCTTTTTTGCCACTTCTTTGGTTGAAAGCTGATTAATATCTTCTCCCTTCAGTTCTACTGACCCCTCCACAGGTTTTAAAAGCCGGGCCATAGAATTAAGCAGGGTTGATTTGCCAGAACCATTACCACCAATAAAAATAGTAATTTCGCCTTCTGGTATCTTTAAGTCAAGGTTATCAATTATTTTATCTTTGTCATAGGCCAGTGATAAATTTTTAGTTTCTAAAATACTCAAAGTTCTACCTCCTTTAAAATTGGTTGCGATTTCTGTAAAGTAAATAAATAAAAAATGGAGCTCCGATTCCGGAAACAAAGACTCCTGCCGGTAAGTCAAGTGGTAAAAAGGCCGTTCTGGCAAGCAAATCTGCTGCCATAAAAATCATTCCACCACTTAAAACTGAATAGATAATTAAGATTGAATAAGATTTTCCTCCCATTTTTCGGGCAATATGAGGTGCAATCAGTCCAATAAAAGCAACTCCTCCGGCATAGGCTACAGCAGATCCGGCCAGAGCTACACTGATTGTCATTAAGAGAAAGCGGTTGAGCTGGATATTTAAACCCAAAGCTGCAGCTACCTTATCACCTAAGGCCAGGAGATTTAAACTTTTGTAAAAAGCAAAAGCCAGTGGAATAAAAATTATAACCCAGGGCAGAAATTGAAAAAGATCCTCCCAGTTTGTACCATAAATACTCCCGGTCAACCAGACATAGGACTGAACTGTGGTACTGATTGGACTGAAGACAATAATCATTGTTACCAGAGCATCGACAGCTGCTGCAATCCCAATTCCAATCAAAACCAGCCTGATTGAACTGACACCCTTCTGCCAGGCCAGAAAATAGATCAAAGCGGAAACCACCGCTGCTCCCAGGATGGCAGCAAAAGGCAGACCGCCAATCCCATAATCAGCACTAAAAAAACTTAAGTAGGTGATTGCTCCAGCAGAAGCCCCACCTGTGATTCCAATTATATCCGGAGAAGCCAGGGGATTTTTAATATTTGCCTGCAGAATAAGTCCTGAAACTGAGAGAGCTGCCCCAACTAAAAAAGCCATAAGTGTACGGGGTAAGCGTAAAATATTAATTGTAAAATTATAAGACCCAGCTTCCAGTCCCAAAAAGTGACTGATCACAGTCACTGGTGAGATATAGCTGCTGCCGAAGGATAAAGAAAGAATAAAAATTAATCCTGCCAGCAGAATGAGTCCAAAAATTAAGATAAGCTCCCGCGAAATTTTCAAATTTTTAAGCATTAACTTTAAACCCCCGCCTGACAATGTAAACAAAAAATGGTGCTCCCATAAAAGCTGTCATAACTCCAATCGGTACTTCCTGAGGCATAATGATAATCCTGGCTGCAATATCTGCAATTAAAAGCAGGACTGCCCCAATAATAAAAGAATAAATTATCAGCCAGTGGTAGTTATTCCCGACAAAAAAGCGGCTGATATGAGGAACTACTAAACCAATAAAAGATATTGCGCCTGCTGCAGCCACTGAGCTGCCAGCCAGAATAACAATGCTCAGACCTAGTAAAAGTTTAATGATTATAGTTTTTTGACCCAGGCCTGCTGCCATCTCTTCTCCAATTAGTAAAATATTAATATCTTTGGCCAAAATTAAAGCCAGAATTATCGCTCCTAAAATAAATGGAAGCAGCGGCATAATCATTCCCAAATCTCTACCGGCAGTTGAACCAGAAAGCCAGAAAAGAACACTTTCTAAACTCTCCTGGTTAATTACCAAAAGACCCTGAGTAAAGGAATGGAAAAGAGCAGTCACTGCAGCTCCAGCCAGAATCATTTTTAGAGAGGAAAGTCCACTTCTACCCAGAGAAGCAATAAAATAAACCAGCAACCCGGCCAGCATTGAGCCAAAAAAAGCAAGCCAGATACTGAGCTCCATCGAAGTTACTCCAAAAAAAGTAGCTGCAATTACCAGCAGGAAAACTGCACCTGAGTTGAGCCCAAAAATTCCGGGAGCAGCAAGTGGATTACCGGTCAGCGCCTGCATTAAAGCCCCGGCAACAGCAAGACTCCCGCCTGCTGCTAGAGCAATCACAGTTCTGCTCAATCTGGTTGAGCGGATTATTAGATGTCTTGTTGACTGCTGGTCAAAACTAAATATTGCCCTGTAAACACTGGTTAAGGAAACAAAGTGCTGACCAACAGCCAGACTAAAAACTGCTGCTGTGATTAACAAAAAAGTTAAAAACAGCAGCATATTCATTTTTGCCTTTTGATTACGCAAAATGTAAGTCATTAAATTTATTCTTCCAGTTCAAAGTGTTCATATAATTGATCTAACATAATATGAGCTGATTCAATTCCGCCGGCCATATTCCAGGCAACCTGATCAACTCTAAATACCTGCTCATTTTGAACAGCATCCAGATTCTGCCAGAGTGGGTGTTCAGTCCATTCCTGATAGGTGTTTTCTACTGCCTGATCATCTGACATAAAGATGAAGAAGGCTTCTGCATTCATCTCCGGGATACTCTCTTTAGAAGTTAATTTAACTCCCCAGGTATCTTTTTTATGGTCTTCAGGTCTCTCAAAACCAAGTTCATTTAGAATTCTTCCAGCATAACCACTGTAATAAATACGGGCATGGTCTGCTCTAAAGTTTAAAACAGCAACCTCAATCGGCCACTTCTCACCCATTTTAGCTTCGATTTTTTCTCTGAAATCTGCAGCTCGCTGATCCCAGTTATTTAAAACTTCTGCTGCTTTTTCTTCTCTACCTGCAGCTTTACCCATTAATTTAACAGTTTCCCGATAGCGGAACACATTTTCTTCCATTACTGTTGGAGCAATCTGGGAAAGCAGGTTGTAAATATCCTCGTGCCTCATCTTAGAAGCAATAATTAAATCAGGATTTAATTTACTGATTTCTTCAAGATTGGGCTGAGTTTCCAGTCCAACCTGTTTAACATCACTCAGGTCATCCCGCAGATATTTATAGACAGGTTTTTCTACCCAGGATTCTACAATACCAACCAGGGGTATGTCAAGGGCATGAGCAGCATCACTGGCACCCTGATAAAGGGTTACAACTCTTTGGGGAGTGCCCTCAATTTCAGTTTTTCCCATTGCATGCTCAACAACCCTTGTTTCTGCCATCACCGAAATACTTAAAATTAACACCAAAGCCATTACCAGAACAGCTATGTAATTCTTTTTATTTAACAAAATAAATCCTCCTTTAGATTTACTTAGTGATTTTATGAATCCAATATTTATCACTAATAAAAATTATTAATTGAGACTGATTATCAAGCTCAATCGTTATTAATTATAACTAAACCCATTTGTTTTGTCAAGATTAAAAAATAAAAAATCACCTTTTGGAATTAAATCAATGGCTTTTTAATGCCAATATTCTCAAGGTGACTGCTTTTAAGACTATTTATTTCTTTTAACAACTTTTAAGGCTTCTCTTTCTGCTAGCGCTGAGAGCTGATGAGTATTTGAAAATTTAACCACTGCCAGCGGTTCCAGTTTAGAATATTCTCGTAAAGCCCAGCCAATTGCCTTTTGAATAAAAAATTCATCGATATCTCTTAACTTTTCAATCAGGTCAAATAAAAGCTGAGCATCTGTTTCTTCCTTATAGCCCAGCTGAAACAGTAAAGCGGTCCGCTGCAGCCAGATATTGCCGCTTTCCAGCCATTTCATAAGCTTGGGATCTCTTTCTTCAGGAAAAAGCTGAAAATATTCTCCCACAGATTTTTTTGCTATCTGATCCACAGTATCCCACCAGGATTTATTGGTCAGCATGTATTCAAAGAGATCTATCATATCTTTGCTATAATCTTTCTTATACTTTAGAATCAGCTCCTGAGCAAAATACTGAAATTCTCTTTCCGGCAGCTGCCAGAGCTTTTTGACTGCAGTTTTTAGCTGCCTTAATTTAGGCCGCTGATCCTGCCTCATATATTTTCTTAAAGTTTTTCGCCTCTCAGCTGCCTGCAGACCGTAGAAAGGAAACTGATCCCGCATGTAGCCTTCCATTCCCTCTGCTTTTTCCGGGTTAGAATTTTGAGCCAGACTGCTGCGGACAGCGTCCAAATAATCAAATAAAGCTTCCTCTTCTACCTCTTGCCAGCAGTCAAGCTGCTCTGCAAAATCAAAATTCCCGTCAATTAGATAAACTTTTTCTGATTCACGAGGTAGCTCAAGCTCCTCTAGATAGTTTTTTATTTCTTCCTGATTGTGGCTGTACAAGCCTGCCGAGCGCAGTTCAGCCTCTGCAAGCTGATTTCGCTGCTGCTGTCTTTTTTTAATTTCAGCCAGGTTTGTCTTTAGATAAAAGAGCTTTAACTCTGCGCCACAGTTTTCAGCCAGCTGATAATATTCTTTTCGAATCTCATATTTATCAAGATTGGCATCAGCGATGACTGAATAACCGGATTTAAGATAGTATTCAATTAGCTCATTAAAAATTTCAAAGGTCCAGTGATAGTTATCTGATTGGTCCAGATTATATTCTAAAGCTATCTGATCAGCTGCCAGATAGATACTTTCTTTTTTGTTTCGCTGATAAAGCTCTTCCGCCAGTGTTGATTTACCGCTGCCTGGAAGGCCAAAAAATAGAAAAAGTTCTCTTGTCTCAGCCTTCCGCTCAGGCATCTCAATTGATTTTTTTATCTTATTTTTTATTTCAATTTTATTCATTAAAATCATTCCGTTCTTTTCTAGTCTATTATTATTTTACTGTTTTAGATTATAAACCGTATAATATATCCTGTCTGTAGTTAGAATCCTTTCCCCGCCGCAGCTCTTTTAATAAGCTGGCAGTGAATTCTTCCAGGTCATAAGCTTCAATTTCGCTGAGCTCAATCCATTGATAGGACTGGGCCTCATGATTTAACTCAACTTTTGTAGAATCACTGCGACAGATAAAATCAACAAAAAGGAAATGTTTCTGATTTTGAAAAGACTCAGAATAAATACTTTCTGTGATTCCAAGCAGTTCAATATCATAAATTTCAAGCCCTGTTTCTTCTTTAACCTCTCTCACTAAGGCCTCTTCCATTTTCTCTCCTGCTTCAATATGACCGCCGGGGATTACATATTTTTGCTGCCATTTATTTGATTTGCAGATCAGAACTCTGTTTTCTGGATTCAAAATAACAGCACCTACTGTGGCTTCCGGATATTTCATTTTGCTCACTCCTCTGGTTTTAGTTATTATATAGTTTAAAAACTTTATATTTCTAATGATTAGAAACTTATGTAAAATAAATATAGAGCCATAAGAGAAACAGCAGCTGTTAAAACAGCTTTAACCAGTTTTTCTCCTTTATCTACCGCTAAAGTACTGGCCAGATAACTTCCGGTGCCATTTCCGAGCGCTAAAATCAGAGCTGTTATCCAGTCAACCTTACCGTTAAAAATAAAGATACTGAGTGAAGAAAAAATATAGATTGCAACCACAAATACCTTAAGGCTGTTAATTTTGACCAGGGAAAAACCTGTTAAAAGTGAAAGGGCTGCGATGATTATAATCCCTACTCCAGCCTGAATAAAACCTCCATAAATTCCAATCAAAAAAAACACAAAACCTGCAGTTATTTTTCGGCTGCTGCTTAGTTCTTTCTGATTAAGCTTTAGATTTTTTAGCGGATTCCAGAGTATAAAAACTAACATAAGCAGCATAATTACTGCCAGAAGCTGATTAAAAAACTGCTCAGAAATTGAAACTGCTATCCGGGCTCCGATTAAAGAGCCAATTACAGCCGGTAAGGCAAGAATCAGGCCAAATTGATAATCAAAATAGCCTTTATCTCTAAAATTAATAACAGCTGTGATATTTTCAACCAGTAAGGCTACCCGATTGCTCCCATTAGCTACAGCGGCTGGCAGACCTAAAAAAATTAAGATAGGTAGAGTAATCAAAGAACCTCCTCCGGCCATTGTATTGATAAATCCAGCTGAGATTCCGGCAGCCAGAATAAGTAAAATTTTAGTCAGCGGCAATTGAATCTCTCCCTTCCAGCTTGATTTCCTCTATCCTAAAAACTCAGTGCATAGATTAAAGCAACTGCAAAAGAAAGCAGAGTTGCCAAAACCGTTACCATAAAATAATCAAAATATGTTTCCTTAAATTTAAGACCTGTATAAGCCAGCATCGCCAGATAGGCACTGTTATGGGGCAGAGTATCCAGGCCAGTTGAGGCAATAATTATAAGTCGGTGCAATTTTTCTGGATCCACCATCTGGACAATGTTTTCGCCAACTGTACTTAAAGTTAAAAGCATTCCCCCGGATGCACTACCTAAAAGACCAGCAGCAATATTTGTGATAATTCCGGTCAGCAGATAGGGATTTAAAGGCAGATTTAAGAGGGTCTGCAGAAAATCTTTAAAAACCGGCAGGGATGAAATTACCTGCCCGAAGCCCATCGCCGAAGCAGCAAACATCAGTGGTAAGACTGCATTGGAGATGCTGTCATTTAAAATTTCTAAGAGATCAATCTTTCTAATATTTTTTATGATTGAAAGTACAACCCCCAGCAGTAAAGCAACTACAGGCGGTTTTGAAAATACTGCCAGCACAATAAAGACAACTAAAAGCGGCAGCATCGCTGTTAAAAAATTAAAAAGTTTAGTTAAATCCGGCTTTTTTAAAATACTGTCATTTAAATTACTACTTTCAGCTAACATTGACCTGCTCCTGTATCTCAAGTAAGCAATTGCAGCCGCTGAACCAGCCGAAATCCCCGCCAGTCCCAGGCCAAATCCGGCAAGGGCGGAAGTATTTAAATAATCCATCATGATTAAATTATGTACCTGGGGACTGCCCGGCAGAGAAAGGCCAACTATTACATTCCCCCCGGCAATAGAAGCGATGATCAGTGATTTGGGCAGACCGGCTTCTTCAAAAACTTTTTTTGCAATTGGATAGATGGTAAAAATTAAGACAAAAGCTGAAATTCCACCAATTGAAAGCAGTACACTGGCAAAAAAGATACCTACAGCTGCATAGCGGTGTGAAAGTACATCAAGCACAAATTCTCCAATTGCAGTTGCATCATCTGAGTCTTCCATTATCTTGCCCAGGACCGCACTCAGCAGAAAAATGAATAGATAATCCTGAACAAAAGAAGCAAAACCGGGCAAATACTGGGCATTCAGGATTTCTAAAATGTTTAAATTATTTAAGTATAAAATTACTGCTGATGAAAGCGGAGCAGCAACTACGATACTTACTTTTAAAATAATTAGTGTTATTAAGATTATAAAGCCAACTGTGATACTTAACAAAATTATTCTCCCTCCAAAAAACTCCAGCCAATTTTAGTTTTCATTTCATCTGATCTAATTAAAGCATATTCTGTTGCTAAAGAACCAAAAATTTCAGTAAAGATTGAAGTAAATAATATCACATTTAAGATCAGCATTGAAATATTAGCCACATTACCGGGGATATGGATAAAATCTTTTTGAATTATAAATGCTAAATCAATTGTAATTCCAATCTGAGGAATCAGACCAAAGCCAATATAATCCTCTACATGTTTGGGAGCAGATGAAAATTTCGCCCCAAAATGCGCACCTCCAACCTTACCAATAATCCTCATTAATGTATAGGCAAACGCAATTACTAAAAAGCCTGGATTAAACAGATTACTAATGTCAATTTTGGTGCCGGCCAGAATAAAGAAAGTAGCAAATAAAGGAACAGTTAAAATATCAATCTTATCTGAAACATTTAATCTTCTTTTTGGGATGTTCCTGTAAACAAAACCGACTGTTAAGTTGGCAAATAGTGGTGAAATATGTAAAAACACTGCTGCTGCAGAAGTCCCAATGATCGTTGCCAGAATTAATAAAATTTTTCGGCTCTCTGAATCACATCTAACCATTAAGTACTGAGAAATATAACCTAAGACAAAGCCGAGCAGAATTGCAGCAGTAACTCTAACTAAGGGCTCAAACAGCATATTAGTTAATGTTAATTCTAATTCGGGTGAAGCAAGTATATATGATAAGGGCTCCATAAAAGAGAAAATAAGCAGAGCCAAAAATTCATCTAAAGCCAGCACAACCATCAGGGTTGCAGAAAACTCTCCTGGAATACCATATTCCTTTAATACCATTACCGTTGCCGCTGGGGCTGTAGCAGTAGCGATTGTACCAAATAAAATAGCCACAAAAAGATCTTTGCCCAAAAGGAGCATAATTCCAGTCACCAGCACAAAAGCACCAATTGATTCGAAAATAACAATCAGAGTTAGCTCAAACTCCAATTTTTTTAAAATTTTTATGTACAAAGAAGTTCCTATCCCAAATGAGATAAAAGATACTGCCAGGACAGTGATAAAATTGAGGGTATTAAGCAAGTAACTGTGCCAGGCTAAAAATTCCCTGGGTAAAAAAGATAAACTCCTAACTACACTCTCACTGAATAATGTTCCCAAAAGTATATAACCAACTACACTGGGAATTCTGAACTTATCGGTTATAGTTTTAATTATAAATGCCGCTAAAAAGAGAAGACCAATTAAATAAATCAGTTTATGGCTCTTATGGTTAAGCAGCATCCACTGCTGTAAATTGTTTAGACTCCCCAGTACATCATAATTGTTAATCATTATCGCCCCCTTTTTTTTATTAAGGAATTAATTTGGATATTCGATTATTTACAGTAATGATTATAGCATATATCTTCACCTGATTAATAGACCTTATTTGATATTTAACTAAATTTTGAATAAAATTAACTAAAAATTATAGATGAAAAGAATAAAAACAGCCTTTTTAGCCAAAAAAATAACCCGATAATAAGATTATTACCGGGTTGAGAATCTATCA
Source organism: Halanaerobium sp. (assembly GCF_003070835.1). Lineage (NCBI taxonomy): Bacteria > Bacillati > Bacillota > Clostridia > Halanaerobiales > Halanaerobiaceae > Halanaerobium > Halanaerobium sp. The sequence goes on from NZ_QBLR01000040.1 coordinate 17,333, forward strand.
ATTATTTAGATTATTATTCTACAGGTTCGATTCCAATTAAAGTCTGAACCATTCCCATCTGGAATCCACTTACTCCTCCACTAACTGGAATACCATAAGGATTATCTTCTGTAGGCCAGTTTGTCCAGTTATTGGTCATTGCCTGACCCCACATTCCATTATGCCAGAGTGGTACTGTAGGCATATCCTGCAGCAGTGTCTTTTGAATTTCAGAAGCCAGTTTTTGTTTTTCAGCTTCATCTCTAGTCATATTAAATTGATCTATTTTTTCAAATAATTCAGGGTTATCATAGGCACCCCAGTTACCATTATTAATCTCTTCACCATAAATGTTGCTGTTGGCAACTCCGTTCCAGTAATCAAATGGTGAGGATGAGCGTGTTGTCTGGAAATGAGCAATTATCAGATCAAAATCACCATTGTAGCGTTTGTGGTGAAATAGTGAAGAATCAGGGAAATTAGGATTAATGTTTAGGCCAATTTCCTGAGCGTTGTTGGCAACTATTCTGATTGCTTCCATCCAGTCTGACCAGCCGCTTGGCACCATTATTTCCAGTTCTAAAGGTGAACCATCCGGCATATCTCGCCAGCCATCTCCATCAGCATCAACATAGCCAGCTTCATCTAATATTTTTTCTGCCTGAGCAGGGTCATATTCAAATCCATATTCTTCTACAACATCTTCGTCTAGATAGTCCAGCCAGCTCTCACCAAATAGACCTGTTGGATTAGCAGCTCTTACAAGACCACCATATACTCGATCAACAATGGTCTGCTTATTGACCATATATCCCATCGCTCTGCGAAACTCGAGATCGTCAAAAGGCTCTCGCTCAAGATTCATATACATATTTGCTGTATTCCAGGAAAGCATATATGGTTGATCTTCAAACCAGGTAATAAGACCAAACTGATCTTTAATTCTCTCAATTCCAGGGATGAAATTATTACTAAAATCAACCTCACCTTTCATTAACATTCCCATTGTAATATTGTTGCTCTGGTTAACAAGGTCTACTACAAATTTAGGTTTGGGCTGACCAAAAACATCATTACCCCACCAGTTATCATCTCTTCTCCAGATCATTCTGTCCTGAGCAGAATCACTGTGAGTATAGGGACCAGTTCCAACAGGATCTTTCATTGTTCTGGTGATTAACTCTTCAGCAGGGATTTCACTCCAGATATGTTCAGGAATGATGTAGCGCTCATATAATTCTGAATTCCATTCTGCATAGTGTGGCTCAAAAAAGCTAAAACGAACTGTATAATTATCTTCTGCTTCTACACTTTCCAGCCAGTTCCAGATTGGTGAATAGTAAATTTCACTATCTTTTGCTACCTGATAGGTGAAAACAACATCTTCAGCATTGAATTCTTCACCATCAGTCCAGTTGACATTCTCTCTTAAGTTAACAACATATTCACTTTCATTAACCCATTCCCCACTTTCAGCAAGCCAGGGAGTATAATCATTTTTTACAGCATTATAGGAAAATAAAGTTTCATAAAAAAATCCTCCAGTACCTCTAACCTGACTTGGCAGTAAAATATTCCAGGTTGAAGGAGGTCCCCACAGTCCACCTGTGATAACAAGAATCTCACTGCGATCTGCATCTGCCAGTCCTAAATCTTCCTGTGCCATAACTGAAAAACTGAGACTTAAAAATAAAATTAAAGATAAAACTAAAACAAATTTGCCCTTCTTACTCATTAATAAACACCCCTTTTAAATTATTTTTGATTAAAAATTCACTCCAGTTTTTCTTAAGGGATTATAGGCTTATACAAATTGAGAGCGAATAAAAATATATTCTTTCTAAATCCAGCTGCCATTCGGCATTTAGATTAATAATTATTAAAATCTTTAGCTTAACTTACCACTCATGGACACTACCGTCCAGAGCTTCTGCAACAGGTAAATATGCTTTTTGATACGGATATTCAGCTGCAGCTTCTTCGTCTATCTCACAGCCAAGCCCCGGCTTATCTGATATTTTAAGATAACCGTCTTCAAATTCTGGACCACCTTTAAAGACCTCTTTTACCTCTTTTGGGAACTGTGCAAATTCCTGAATACCAAAGTTTGCAATCGCAAAATCAAGGTGTAAATTTGCCAGATGTGCAACTGGAGAAATATCAGCTGGTCCATGCCAGGCGGTTTTAATATGAAAGGTCTCGGCAATTGCTGCTATCTTTTTAGCCTCTGTAATTCCACCAATATGACTCAGATCACAGCGGATATAGTCTATTAATTGATCTTTGATCAGCGGCAGAGCTTCCCATCTAGTATTGAAAAGTTCTCCCATTGCCAGCGGCGTTGAAGTCTGGCTTTTTAGCTGTCTAAAACCTTCCCTGTTTTCAGGTTTTAACAAGTCTTCTAAAAATAAAAGGTCATATTTTTCTAACTTTCTGGCCAGTTTAATAGCCTCAGGCACTGTCAGGCGCTCGTGAGAATCATGAATTAAATGTACTTCATCACCTATTTCAGCTCTGATATATTTAAAGAGTTCCGGAATTGTTTTCAAATAAGGTTTGGAATCCCATTTTTCAACAAAGGGAAGTTCCAGAGCATCATCTTCGACAGTACCGTAGGTTCCGTCAAGTCCGGGTATAGCAACCTGAATTCTTAGAGCTTTATAGCCTGCTTCAATTTTCTTGAGCGCTTTTTCCTTAACTTCCTCAAAATCGTTTCCAGAAACATGGCTGTAGCAGAGAGCTTTTTCTCTGCTCTTACCGCCCAGGAGAGAATAAACCGGCAGGCCAGCTTTTTTACCCTTAATATCCCAGAGGGCCATATCGATTCCGGCTAAAGCTGTCATTAAAACAGGTCCTCCCCGCCAGTAAGTACCCTTATAAATATAGTTCCAGATATCTTCAATATTATCCGGATTCCTACCAATTAAAATTGGGGCTAAATATTCTTCCAGTGCTTCAGCTACTGCAAGCTCCCTCCCATTGAGAGTTGCATCTCCATAGCCATAGATACCGCTGTCCGTTTCAATTTTTACTACTACATAATTTCTCCCGGGAGAGGTAACAATAACTTTTAAATTTGTAATTTTCATCAGATCACCTTCATTTTCAATTTGTCAAACAAAATAATTAGTTCTAAAATACTTATTGGTTGTCGGTTGTTGGTTGTAATACAAGTTAGATTAAAAATTTTATATCTTTTTGAGCTCTTTAAATCTTTCACGGTCATCTTCTTCAGAAAGCTCTACTGCCAGCTGTGGATCTCTGGCCTCTATTGCCTGAAAAAGTTTTCTGTGACCGGCTATACTTTTTTCAAAATTACCATTTTTATTCATTTCTTCTAAATGTTTAAAGAGTATATCCTTCAATCTCAGCATCGCCTGGTATAAAATTTTATTCTTAGTTGCTCTGGCAACATTTAAATGGAATTTATAATCCCAGACAGTATATTCCTGATAATCATCCTGATGTTTTTTCATCTGCTCTAAAGCATTTTTGATTTCCTGAATGTCCTCTTCATCAGCTCTGATTGCTGCCAGACGGGCATTTTCTTTTTCGATTACACTCCTGAATTCAAGCACATCAAGTATTTCATTATCATTAAAAATCATTCCGGGAATAATATTGCTGATTATACTGCTGTTTAAATCTTTTTTTAAAAAAGTTCCCTGCCCCTGACGGGTTTCAATTAAATTTAAACCCTTTAGTTTTTGAATTGCATTCCTAATTGTATTTCTGCTGACACCATACTTCTCCGACAGTTCATTCTCTGACGGAATTTTCTGGCCAGCTTCCCAGTCGCCACTGACTATTTTTTCTTTCAGCTTTTTATATACTTCATCAACCAAGTTAACTTTTTTAATGGTATCCATTTTTATCCCCCGCTTAAAAATCAGTGGTTGTAGGTTGTTCTACAAGTTATAGGTTAATTATAGATTATATTTTTTAAAATGTCAAATAATTATTTTAATTTCAGCTTCTGAAGTATTTGCTCCTTGAAATTACCGTAATTCTCAGGATCTAAGTTGCTTGCTTCTACAATTTCCTCCGGAAAAGTTACTGCCTCAACCTCAAAGTTATCTTTTAATAAATGCTTGTTTTCCAGGGAAATATTAGTTATCTTATCGATAAAGACTTCTCTTCCCTCACGATCAGTTAAAGGTAAAATAAAAAGATATTTAAAATCTTCCAGAAAAAATATCTGGTCAATATTTCTAATTCTGGAGGTAATGAGGTTTTTGATATCCATATAATATTTCTGATCAATTTTATGAGGTAGATCAAGTATAACAACTGAAAAAGAAAGTTTTGACCTCATAGATCTATTCAGCTCCATACTTAAAGTTGTTTTATAAGATTCTTCTTTTTTAAAAAGCCCTTTATTTTCGAAAGCAGAATCAATATTGTTTACTTTTCTTAAGAGAGTTGATTTATCAAATGGTTTGGCTATAAAATCTTTTGCTCCCAGGCTGACCGCTTTTTTTATCACGCTGGCTCTATTAGCACCACTGACAACTATCACATCAATTTCAGGATACTGCTGCTTTAAAAAGTTCAATAAGTCAAAACCATTTTCACTACTTAAATAAGTATCAAGTAAAATTAGATCAATATCTTTTAGTGAAATATCACTGGCAAAAGTATTCTGCCTGACAGAAGCAGCATTATCTGACTGGTAGACATTAAAGCCTTCTGCTTTTAAGATAGAAGTTATCCTATAACGAACCAGAGTTGTATCATCAATGACTAAAATGTTTTTCATATTATATCTGACCTTTCTCTATTTCTTTTAATCAAAATTATTATCGAATTTCTCTTATTATAATTATATTCAAGAAAAGAAGATATATACCTTTTAAAACTAAATCTTATCACTTCCTGCTTTTGGCTAAAAACTTCTCAGCAAAAAAGTTGTGGAAATCTCTTGACAGCAATCTTATTCTATAGTACAATATTATTCGTGACATAAGTGGAGAGATGTCCGAATTGGCTAAGGAGCCGGACTTGAAATCCGGTGAAGCCGAAAGGTGTCAGGGTTC
>NZ_QBLR01000380.1:0-2961 GCF_003070835.1 Halanaerobium sp.
ATGTTATACTAAAAGAAATAAGTTTCGCTGATTTTGAAAGAAAAAAACAATTTATTAAGAATTAATTTCGTAATCATTTTTTTAAGACGTCCTATGTCAAGTTAAAAATTTCCATGGTAAAGAATGGTACTGAAATTTAGCATAGGGATATCCAAGGATTAAATATTAGTTTTTAAGATTACTAGAAACTTGATTTAGCCTGCTTTATCTAGCACTTCATAATTAATATTTTTAGGTAATTTGTAGGCGGATCTATCCCTCATCATGGCATAGATAATATCAACTAAACGTCTTTCAAGACAGGTTAAAGCTACTTTTTGTGATTTGCCTTCTTGAAGCTTTTTCTGGTAGTATTTGTAGGAAACAGGATTTTTAATCTTACCATTGATACTGCTGCCAATTTGTTGAACTGCAAGCAAATGAAAAGCATGGTTTAAATCACGACATCCATACTTTTTGTAACTTAAATTTTTAGAAGTACCAGAACTATGTTCTACTGGGGCTAAACCTGCAAAACGTGCTAATTTACTGGCTGATTCAAATCTATCAATATTTTTAATATTGGAGATAAATAGTGCAGCTAGTTTGAAACCAATACCAGGCATGGTTGTCAGCTGATATTGACTTTCTTTAACGGTTTTTTCAAGCTGATCATTGATCTTTTCAAGTGATTTAGAAAGTACTCGTAATTGCTCAATGATACCTATGATGATAGTATTTCTGGCTTCAGCATCAGCAGTTTTCTTTTTATCTTTATCTACCAGAGAAAGTATAGTGGCAGCTTTATCGTTACCTATAGATTTAGCCTGATTATTAAGAAATTTTTGTAGCCTATCCTCTCCATAATAATTAAGATCTGCGGGATGAGGGAATTTTTCATAAAAAGCTATAGCCGTTTTACCAAATGGATCACTAAAGAACTTTTTGTATTCAGGATATTGTTGGTGAATTAAATTGTGGAATCTGTTTTTAAGTTTAGTTTGTTCTTTAATAAAAGTCTGACGCTGGTTATTGAGCTGTCTGATTGCTTTAAAATTAGCATCATAGATAGCATCAGGAAGCTCATTGAAATCTGTCAGTAATACATTAGCAATGGCTTCAGCGTCAATTTCATCAGATTTGTCAGGGTTAGCACTATGATGCCTTTCTCTTTTGGTTAGAGCAGGGTTAATTTCTTTAACAGTATAGCCCTGATCTAAAAGCCACTGTGCAAGAGAGTGGCCGAGTCCTTGGGTATCTTCAAGGCCGAAGACAAGTTTTTTATCAGGAGATTTAAATGAATTAATATCCTGAATAAAACTGTCGAAATTGGTTGGGTTATTGGGAGTTTGAGTTAAACCCAATTTTTGATGAAAACAGCTTAAGACACAGGCAGTATGCTGGTTTTTGTGAGTATCAACACCGACAAATACATAGTTTTGATGTTCCACAATAATCAGCTCCTTGGTTAGATTTATTTAAATTATCATCAGGCGTGCCCTATTGGATTAGCGTTGATTCGCAGCGTCCTATTTGACGTCTCTGATGATAGAAACAGGTGGATGGCAGTCTTAAAGAAAGCGTTACTCTAGTAAATAGAGCCGCAAGAAAGGAACTAGCCTAATCCACCTATTATGAACAAATTTATCAAACAAAAGAAAAAAAGGACGGAGTACACAATGTTAGAGCGTTACTCTTTTAAAAGAGCCGCAATGTACTCCATCCCGAATAAATTATATCAAAAGATAAAATGGAGTACAAATTATTTAGTTTTATTAGTTTCTATAATTTAGAATAACACAATAGAAAGGAAGAATTATTATGAGTGTTACAATTAAAGATATTGCTGAAAAAGCAGAAGTATCAATCTCAACAGTTTCTAAATCACTGAATGATAAAGGTGGTGTCTCTCCTGTTACCAGACAGAAAGTCTTAAATATTGCTAAAGAAATGGGCTATTTTTCTTTCCATTCTCAGGCAAATTTAAAAACTCATAATATTGCTTTTCTCATGAGTCGAAATCATATTCCTATTTTTAATAATCCCTTTTATACCAGGGTTATTGCAGGAGTGGAAATAGAAGTTGAAAATTTTGATTATAATCTTTTGTTTTCTACAATTATACTTGATGCCCTGGATAATAAAGAAGTTCCTGCTATTATCAGTCAGAATAAAGTTGATGGTTTAATTCTGGCTGGAGCTGATATCAATCAAAAAATGATTAGAGCCATTGAAAAACTTAAGTTTCCAACAGTTTTAGTTGATAATTATTTAAGCTCTCCGATTATGGATTCCATTGTTTCTGATAATTTTTCGGGAGCAATGAAAGCAGTTAATTATTTAATTAGTATGGGCCACAAAAATATTGGTTATGCAGGAGGACCTCTGAGCCATCCCAGTTTTGAAGAAAGATACAAGGCTTTTAAATTAGAAATGATGGAAAATGATTTAGAAATTAATAGTCATTTCGTAAAAATTAAAAGTGAATTTGGCCAGGATATGGGCCAAAAACTGGCAAAAGAATTCCTAAAGGAAGAAAAACTTCCTACTGCTATTTTTGCGGCCAATGATGCAACTGCGATTGGGCTATTGCAGACCTTTAATAAATATGGAGTTAAGGTTCCTCAGGATATTTCAATTATTGGCTTTGATAATATTGAACTCACTGCTTTTACTTCGCCGTCAATTAGCACTATTTCTGTCGATAAAGAAGGAATGGGCCAGGAAGCTGCACGAAAATTATTTGAGCGCATCCAAAATCCTGAAAAGAAATCAACTAAATCAGTTATCCCCACAGAATTGATTGAAAGGGAATCAGTGAGAGAAATTTAAATTTTCTACTTTAAGCTTTATTTCAGAATCATTAATTTCTGATTCTAAATCATTATTTAATTGATTTAGTTTAATTGTTGCATTTATGCTCTGTTTTTCATTTTCTTTAAGAGTATTGTATAATAAGTTGTGTAAATTAAATTTAACGAT
>NZ_QBLR01000381.1:0-2916 GCF_003070835.1 Halanaerobium sp.
GGGTTATAGCTCAGCTGGATAGAGCAACAGATTCCTAATCTGTAGGCCGGCGGTTCAAATCCGCCTAACCCCACCACTTATAAATAAAAATTTAATAATCATTATATTAAGACCAGCCATTAAACCGGCTGGTCTTTTTTTAGCAAATTATACTTTGACACTCAGGTAATTAAAGTAGTATTATAATGTTAGCCTGGCTAAAATATTATTTTGTCAGCAGTGGAGGTGTTAATTATATTTTCCAGACTTATTGATTTTATCAAAAAACCAAAAAGATCGATTAGAAGCAGAATAATAAGTATTTTTATAATTATTATTATCATTTTAAATATAGTGTTTTTTCTTTCTTTTATCAGAAGAGATAGAGAGATAGAAATTTATCAGGAGAATGTAGATGTGAATTTTAAGCTTAATCAGCTTTCTCTAAAAATAACGGAAAACTCCCGCCATTTTGATCTCTTTTTTCAGGAGCGGACCGAAGAAAATAGAGCGCTGTATCAGAATTCCCGCAGCGAAATAACAGAGTTGATGCAGGAAATTGAAGCAGAGATCAGGCGTGATCAAAAAAGCAGGACTTTTTATAGAAATTTAAGTAATATGCTTGATTATCACGATCAGCTGGCTGCAGAATTATTTAACAGCAGTGTTTTTAACCAGACTACCTACCAAAAGCTGACTGATATTGATACCCTGTATTCGTATATGAACAGCCATACTCAAAATCTGATCAATTCTTATCTTGCCTATCACAGCAGCAACTATGTAAACCTGTTGGTTGATACTCAAAACCGATCTAAAACAATATATGCAGTTGTTATTTTAATCAGCATTGCAGTTTTTATATTTGCAGTTTTGATGTCAAACAGTATTTTAAAGACAATAGAAAAATTGTCTTCTTCTGCGCGCTATCTCTCACTGGGTCACTGGGAGATTGAGGATATAGAAGAGATCAATTACCGGGAGTTAAATATTTTAGGTCAGACATTTAACCTGATGAAAAAGAATATCAGAAACTATATTCAGGAACTTAAAGAAAAATCAGAACTTGAAAATAAACTCAATCAGGAGAAAATGGAAAACATCGAAAAAGAGAGGCTTTTAAAAGAATCACAGCTTTTAAATCTACAGATGCAGATGGATCCTCATTTTTTATTTAATACTTTAAATACTGTTTCCAGAACAGCAATGTTTGAGAATGCTGCAGAAACTCAAAACTTAATTATTGCTATTTCTAAAATCATGCGCTATAACCTTGATCATAAGGGTAAAATGGTGGAATTTAAAAAGGAGATTGAAGTATTAAAAGCTTATCTCACTATTCAGGAAACCCGTTTTAAAGAACAGATGGATTTTGAGATTATCACAGAAGGGAATCTGGACCAGATTGAAATTCCGCCAATGATTATTCAGCCGATTGTAGAAAATTCAATTATCCACGGGCTGGCTGATACCGATTCAGAAGGAAGGGTAATTATTGAAATTAAAAGATTTTCAAATAAAGTAGAAATCAGGGTTAGAGACAATGGAATCGGTATCGAAAGTGAAAAGCTAAATAAAATTTTAACTGAGCAGCCTCAAAATAGAGAAAAGAATGAAAGAGAAAGTCTTGGCATTTTAAATGTTATTAAAAGGCTGAAACTTCATTATGGAAAAAATTTATTAAAAATCAATTCGAAAGTTAAACAGGGTACAGAAGTCATTATTGAAATTCCAATAAAAAAAGAAAAAGAAGATAATAAAAAATAAAGCTTAATTTACTTTAGTTTGTCAGGGGAGGAAAAAATGATAAAGGTATTGATAGCAGAAGATGAACATTTAGAAAGAAAAGCGATAAAGTTTTTTATAAATAAACTCTATCAGGATGAGCTAGAAATTGTTGCTGAAGTCAGTAATGGAGAAGAAGCTGTATTTCAGGCTTTAGAAAATAATGTTGATCTGGTCTTGATGGATATAAAAATGCCGAAACTAAATGGGCTGGAGGCGGCAGAAAAATTAAAAGAAAAAGTCCCGGGAACTGAAATTATCATTTTGACTGCTCACAGTGAATTTGATTATGCACAAAAGTCAATTAAAATTGGGGTCAGCGACTATCTGGTTAAACCATATGTTGAAGCAGATTTTAAAGAAGTAGTTGATACCGCTCTTGCTAAAATTAAAACTCAAAAAAAGAAGAATGAAAAAGAAAGAGCGCTGCTGGAGAAAATAAAGAATATTTCGCCTGTCTTAGAAAAAGAAATTATTTTAAATATAATTTATAATACAGAATCTTCCTTAAAAAGTTTTCTAAAACACACCAGACTGCTGGGGATTGAAGCTGAAAAATTTATTTTCATAACTTTTAATTATGACGAACAGCAAAAAATAGACACTGAGCTGTATAATTTTATTCGAGACCAGCTTAAAGGCTGCTTTGATAATATAATATCTTATAATGGTTTAATTAACAGTATATTTTTAGTTATCGATGATCAACTTCCGGAAAAAATTAATTCAGCAGAATATAAAAAAATAGAAGCTGCAGTTAAAAATAGAGAAAAGAATATTTTAGTTAAAAAAAGCAGTATTTCTTCTGATTTTAAAATTATTAGTGATATCTACAATCAGACAAAGGAAAAAACTGCTGATGCACAATTTTCAATTAATACTTACCCCTATCAGAGTGAGAAGAAGGTTTTTGCCAAAATAATTGATAAAAATTATGAGCAGGCTAAAAAGGAATTTAATAAAATTTATAATTACTTAGTTCAGGAAGAAAAAAATAACCTGAGTCGAATTAAGTCCTTTTTGCGGAGATTTTTAATCTTTTTAAATCGACGCTTAATGGAATATTATAATCAGCAGCAGCCTTTTTTAGAGATGCAGACTTTAGAAAATGAAATTGAACTGATTAATAATCTGGAAGGTTTAAAAATATAT
>NZ_QBLR01000382.1:0-2905 GCF_003070835.1 Halanaerobium sp.
CAGCTTATCTTTAACCGGATTAAGGTGGATATAGCGATTTACAATTAAGTTGTAGTAATTATTTTCTATTATTTTGGAAACATAACGCCCCTGAAAAACGTGACCTACTGTGCTGTATCGCTCATTAAAATATCTTGCATAACGCCAGTTGATTCCTTTCATGATTTTCCAGATCTCAACATCAAAAGTTCTTACCTGAAGGTGAGTATGGTTCGGCATTAAACAGTAACTAATAATTGTAAAGGGTTGTTTTCTATTCATTTCTTTTAGAATATCTAAAAAGATTTGATAATCAACTTTATCTAAAAAAATATTTTTCTTTTTATTCCCCCGGCTTATTATGTGATATTTTGCCCCGGGATACCAGATTCTCTTTTTACGAACCATTTAATACACCCTCCATTTTTTTAGTTCATTTTAATTTTATTATATACTTTTATTTATATAATTTCAATATTTTTACAATAAAAATAAAATTTAAATCATTTTATTTTTCGACACAAAAAGACATAATCCGGGTGGTACACGGCACCTGTACGTTTAAAAGCAAAAAGACCAGCGGCGTCCCGCTGGTCTTTTATCCTTGAACTTATTTATTTTTAAGCTACCTTTATTTCTGTTTTACTCTTCGTCTTTTGGTGCATAAGCTGTTTCCAGTCTCTTATAAGACTGATAACGTTCTTCAGCATCTTCTTCTGCTTTTTCAAAGAGGTCTTCTGCAAGCTCAGGGAATGTCTTCTGTAAGGAGGAGAAACGTACCTCACTGAGTAAGAAATCTCTGAAGCTTTCTGTAGGCTCTTTAGAATCCATGATAAATGGATTATCGCTTCCACCTTTAAGTTCTGGGTTGAAGCGGAATAAATGCCAGTAACCTGCTTTAACAGCGTCATCTTCCTGACTAACACTACAGCCCATTCCTTTTTTCAGACCATGTGAAATACATGGAGCATAAGCAATTACAAGAGAAGGCCCATCATATGCTTCAGCCTCTTTAATAGCTTTAATAGCTTGGTTCATGTTAGCTCCCATAGAAATCTGAGCAACATAAACATAACCATATGTCATAGCCATCTGACCTAAGTCCTTCTTCTTAATTTTCTTACCTGAAGCAGCAAACTTAGCAGCTGCAGCAGTTGGACTAGCTTTTGAAGACTGGCCACCGGTGTTTGAATAAACCTCTGTATCAAATACAAGAACATTTACATCATCACCAGAAGCTAGAACATGGTCTAAGCCTCCATAACCGATATCATAAGCCCAACCGTCTCCACCAAAGATCCACTGAGACTTTTTGGTAATAAACTCTTTCCGGTCTACAATTTCAGCAATTACTTCATTATCGCTGTATTTAGCGAGTAAAGGCATCAATTCTTGCTTGATTTCTTTAGTTTTTTCGCCGTCATTGTAGTTATCTAACATTTCTTTCATTAATTCAGTTAATTTATCGTCTAGATCAAGTTCAATTGCTTCTTCCATCAGGTCAGCAATTTTAGCTCTAATCTGTTCGTTAGCTAAGAACATACCATAACCATACTCGGCATTATCCTCAAATAAGGAGTTACCCCAAGCAGGTCCATGTCCTTCCGCATTAGTAGTATAAACAGATACAGGAGCTGATCCACCCCAGATTGAAGAACAACCTGTAGCATTAGCGATAATCATTCTGTCACCAAATAACTGAGTTACAAGCTTAGCATAAGCTGTTTCTCCACAACCTGCACAAGCACCATGGAACTCAAGTAGTGGCTGCTGGAACTGACTACCTTTAATATTGAACTTATCCATTTTTTCTTCTTTAGGAGTTACTTCGTTGATTGCATAATCCCAGTTATCTGCTTCTTTTTCCGCCATTTCAGCAAATGAAGTCATTTCTAAAGCATCAACAGGACAAACATCAGCACAAACTCCACAACCTGTACAATCATAAGGACTTACTTGAATCTTATACTGCAGTCCTTCTAACTGCTTACCGCGAGCATCCAGAGTTTCAAATCCTTCTGGAGCATTGGCAGCTTCTTCTTCATCAAGTAAGAAAGGTCTAATTACAGCATGAGGACATGCTAATGAACACTGGTTACACTGGATACATGTATCAAGATCCCAATCAGGTACATTGATTGCAATACCTCTCTTCTCATATTTAGAAAGTCCTTGTGGGAAGTGACCATCTTCACGGCCAATAAATGTACTAACAGGTAATTCATCACCTTTTTGTGCATTTACAACTCTAAGTACATCTTTAACAAATGCTGGCACGTCTTCTTCCTCTTCCTCTTCTGCAGCTTCTGCACTGGACCATTCAGCAGGTACATCAATCTTAACTAAAGCATCCAGAGCTTTATCTACAGCTTTATTATTCATTTCAACAATCTTATCACCTTTGTGGCCGTAAGATTTTTGAATAGCTTCTTTTAGATATTCAACAGCTTCATCAACAGGAATGATATCTGCAACTTTAAAGAAAGCAGTCTGCATAACCATATTGATTCTCTGTCCTAAGCCAACTTCCTGGGCAATATCTACAGCATTAATTGTGTAGAAGTTAATATCATGATCAGCGATATATTTCTTCATTTTTGCTGGAATATTCTCAGCTAATTCATCTTCTGACCAAGTACAGTTCAGAACAAAACTTCCACCGTCATGTAAATCCTCAACCATATCAAATTTATCTACATATGATTCGTTATGACAGGCTACATAATCAGCTTCGTCAATTAAATAAGTTGATTTAATTGGCTGGTCTCCAAATCTTAGGTGGGATACTGTTACACCACCAGATTTTTTGGAGTCATAAGAGAAATATGCCTGAGCATACTTATCTGTATTGTCACCAATAATCTTGATAGCATTCTTGTTAGCACCAACAGTACCGTCAGAACCAAGACCCCAGAACTTGCAGCGA
>NZ_QBLR01000383.1:0-3493 GCF_003070835.1 Halanaerobium sp.
TTTAATCTATAGAAATACCAAAAGATTATTGAGTATGAATATAAAATTATAGATTATAATGAATTTAATAATATTTCATCGTGATAGAGTGAAAGTCTGCTTGCAAACCTCGTGGGCTTGCCTTGAGAAGGGTCAAATCCAGGAAAAATTCAACAATATACTAGATGAGTAGGTGGATGAAATAATTATTTTAGATAAAACAATTAAGATTGAATTATTAACTGAAAAAGAAACAAGAGATTGGCTTGATATTGCTGCTCATAATCCAGAAAAAGGAATTCTATATCAAATAAAGAAACACAAAATTGGAGAGAGATGGCAGAAAAGAACAAAGCATGTTAAATTAAGTAATTTAAAAGCTCTAATAATTGATAATGATGAAATGGAGCTTTTACCAGAAGAAAAAATCAATAAGGATCTGTCTTTTTTGGCTGGGTAGATGTCGATGCGGAATAATTAAAAAAGAGCAGAAAAGTCTGCTCTAATTTAATCTATTTCTTCAATTTTAATATCTTTTATATTTCTTTTTTCAGTGTCAAAATTGGTGCCTATTAAAATTATTCCTTTGTCTTTAATTTTAAACCTCTCAGCATAATTTTTATCTTTTATCTGCTGTAAAGCTATCTCAGCACCCTGATTTGCCTTGAATTCTATAATATAAATATTAGTGTCAGTTTCAACTATGCTATCAATTCTTCCTTCAGATGTTAGGACTTCTGAGTAAACATTTAAATTGTTATCTGTTAATAAAGTAGTTATCAGATAAAAGAGGCTGTTGTAATAAGCTTCTCTATCCTGAAGCGATTTTGGAATATTGATATTAACCAGACTGAAAAATATTGATTTAATCTGTTGGATGAATTTTTCTAATTCTTTGTTAATTAATAATTTTTTAAGCCGATGTACAACTGGAACTGTAATTTTGTTTTGAGAAAAAGATTTCGCCAGATTTAGATTGAAACTATTTTCTACCTCATAGTTAGGATAATCAAGTTTATATATTACCTGATCTTCAATTTCTTTGATTGTTAAATAACCTGTCTGAAAAAGAAGAGGTATTATTTGTATATTACCTATATCATAAGCTTTTATTTCGTTTTTTCCAACTTCTATATTTTCTAAATTACTGAGATCAAAGTTTTTATTCTTAATTAATTCAACCAAAAAGGTAGGTGTTCCACTTTCAAACCAGTAGTTATCAAAATCTGCATTTTTTAATGCATTGCCTACAGAAAAAGGATTATAGACTCGACTGTCTTTTTCTGTAAAACGGAAGCCATTATACATTTGTTTAAATTTATTTCTGCATTCGGAGATAGTTAAATTATTTTTTTCTGCAAGTTTAGAAAAATAGGGACTAAAATATTCATCTAATTCTTTTTCTGTATAACCCATTATTTCAGCAAATTCTTCATTTTGATCAAGTTCAATTAGATTATTTAAGGTCGAAAATATCGATAACTTACTAAATTTAGATACACCAGTAATAAAAACTTTTTCTAAATATCCTTCAAGTGGTTTTAGATAGTCATAAAGCATTTTAAGATAATCCTGATTTTTGTCTATAGTTTTAAGGTTAGCGCTATTTTCTTCTAAAGTAGATTTAAGGTTAGAGATTATAGGTTTATCATATTCATCTATTAAAATCACAACATCTTGATTAAATTTATTATAAAGCTTTTCTATTAACTCTGGAAACATATAGTATGCTTCTTCAACTATTAGGTCGATATTATATCTGGCGGCAATTTTACTAAAAATCTTTTGTAAACTTTTATTTAAAACTTCTCTGTTTTCTGAAGGTATCATATTAAAATCCAGTCTAATAATCGGATGTTCTTCCCAATTCCAATCTTGATTAAAGATATAAAGACCTTCAAAAAGTTCTTTTTTACCTTGATAGAATTTTTCTAGAGTGTCAACAAAAAGTGTTTTACCAAAACGTCGAGGGCGTGATAGGAAATAATATTTATTTTCAGATACTATTTTATATAAAAATTCAGTTTTATCTACATAAATAAGATTGTTTTTTCTAATATATTCAAAATCGGCAAGATCAATTCCAATATTTTGCATAATTACACCTCCAATTTAAATTAATTATACTTTAAATTTTATTGATTATCAATTAAACTGCAGAAGAAAAAATCAATAAGGATCTTTCTTTTTTGGCTGGGGTAGATGTCGATGAAGAATAACTAAAAAAAGAAAGAGCAGAAAAGTCTGCTCTTTAGTTTAAGTATTCTTCTAAATCTTCAATTGATTCAATGTTTATAATATCCTTTAATAAATCAGTGCGAATTTCTCTTAAAACAATTAAATCTAATTTATTAAGTTTACTCTCCAGATTGTCCGGAAGCTTATCTATTGGGAGTTTATCCTTTATTAAGATTGAAATAGTTTCAATTAATTCCTGTTTTCTACCCTCTTTCATTCCTTCTTTTCTACCTTCTTTAATCCCTTCTTTAATTCCATCTAATTTACCCTCTTCACGCAATTTATTAGCTGTAGACATAAAAGTCTCACTCCTTTCGGGGATGATTAAATTAACTTTATCATGCATAATATCAAAATCATAATCCTTAATTTCCAGTATATATTTCATTCCTGTTGTGAAGTATTCTAAAATAGTCTTAGTATCATTCAATTTTTTGATTAGCTTTAATATGTCAGCAAATATTTTATCATAATCTTTGTCAATAAAACTAGTGTGTAGAATTTTTAAAACTATTTGTAATTGTATACTTCCT
This sequence comes from Halanaerobium sp., assembly GCF_003070835.1. Lineage (NCBI taxonomy): Bacteria > Bacillati > Bacillota > Clostridia > Halanaerobiales > Halanaerobiaceae > Halanaerobium > Halanaerobium sp. The sequence goes on from NZ_QBLR01000383.1 coordinate 2,751, forward strand.
ATAATCTCCAGATCACTATACTTAGAAAAGTCAAAAAGCAAATATTCAAAGTCTGGAATGAACTTTTCAGTATTCGGCTGAGTATTGATCATTGAGTTAAATCTCTTACCTATATTATACCTCTTTTCCCCATGGTAAATCAAGAGGGGTCTTACCTATATTATACCTCTTTTCCCCATGGTAAATCAAGAGGGGAATTACCAGCGGCAGTTTTTCTTCATCATAATGATCCTGGTGATGCTCCCAGATTCGGACCATATATTGAAGAAGTTGAAAGGAAACATCTTTATCGGGATAACTTTTGTGTTCAAAAAGGCAGTAGATATAGGCATTTTGATTATTTAATTGAACCCTATAAACAACATCTGAAAAATATTTTCTTAAATGTTTGCTAACAAATGATTTTTTTGAAATCTCCAACTTATCCATATCAATCAATTCTAACAATTCCTGAGGCAAATAATTTTTGATAAATTCTTCTGCGACAATCTTTTTGTCGAACATATCTTGAAAAAACCTGTCGTGAGGAGTTTGCATTTTTCTAACCTCTTTCTCTTAGAATTTTATCTTTAAAAAGATAAGGCCTGAGAACTAATCTTTAAGTATATTATACCACAAAACGAACTTGTGTTCAATTAAATTCAAGCTAATTCGACAAAAAAACAGAGAAATATTAATTGATTTTAAGGCAAGAGTGTATTATAATAAAAGTTGTTAAGAAATTGAACACGTTAGAAAAGGTT
>NZ_QBLR01000384.1:0-2850 GCF_003070835.1 Halanaerobium sp.
CGGAGATGTGTATAAGAGACAGGTATTAAATAATACCTGTTGATGTTCTTCTCGACTTTTTTGAACAATCTAAATTACTATATCAGCTTCAATACCATCTGCATAAGTTATTACTTTTCCTAAAAGATCATGATCTGTTATTTCTAGTTGATTCTCTATTATAAAATCTCCATACCAATTTCAACACTTAAAAGCCCAATATTTTCATCATCTTTAATCTTATTGTCTTCTTCAATGCTCTTTAAAATCTATCAACAATATCATCTGCCTTAAAATAATCAATCTCAGTTAAGATAATTGCAAATTCATCTCCGCCAATTTTAGAAAAAACATCTTCATTTTGTACAGAACTTTTGATTGTCATTGCAGCCTTTTTAATATATCTATCACCTATGCTGTGGCCATAATTATCATTTATAGCCTTCATTATAATATGATTTAAATTATTACATCTTAAATAAACATTTATAAACTAAACAGCGAAAAAACCAATTATATTATTTTATGTCAACGAAAAATAAAATAAGAAGCCTGCTATAGCAGCGATTATAAACATTGCCATTCATTAAATGTCAACGTTTAATGTGCATTAAGTAAGATTTCTACTTTTCGTTGACATTTAATATTAATTTAAGCCGAGACTACTGTTAAAACAACGATAGTAGGACCATTAAATGTCAACGTAAATTGTTTTTTATTTTATTTGCAGGAAAGAACTTCATATATCAAGAATAGTTATAATAGCTGCTATTTCAGGAGGTGCTAGGATGTCAGGCTTTAATTTCAAAACTAAAGTTCTAAAAGGAAAAATAACTAAAATAATCTATCAGACTCAAAAGTCGGATTATGTCGTTCTGCTATTTATAACAGAAAATGATAAAAAAATTACAGCAGTTGGCAACATGTCTTCACCAAAAAAAGAATACACTTATGAACTCAAAGGTAAATTCATCAGAGATCAAAAATATGGAATCCAGTTTAAGTTTGAGAAATATAGAAGTTCAATGCCTGATAACAGAGAAGGTCTGATTAAATATCTCAAATCAATAATGACAAAGGTGGGAGATGTTCGAGCAAATAAAATTATAGATGAACTTGGTACTGATGCTTTAGAAAAAATAAAAAAGGATCCTGATCTCCTAAAACAATTTGATTTTATCAGTGATCTGCAGTTGCAGGAAATAAAAAAAGAATTATTTTCTGACGAATATCGAGCAAAATTCATCAGTTCTATCTGCAATTTAGGTTTTTCAACAAATAAGGCTAATAGTATCTGGAAACACTATCTCAAAAAAGGAATGACACCTGAGAAAATTCTTAAAGATCTTTTAGATAATCCCTATCAGCTGATTGATGAAATTGACAATGTTGGCTTCACAAAAGCAGATAGAATTGCTCTCTCTTTAAATGATGATAAAAAGTCAATCTTTAGAATAAAAGCTACCATTGAGCACTTGCTTAAGTCGGCTGAAGTAGAAGGACACAGCTATCTACCTAAGTCAGAGCTACTGGAAAGACTACAGCAGCTGCTTGAAGTGAAAATAGAAGCAGATAGATTTGAAAAGGCAATTTCTGAGTTAAAAAAAGAAGAGAAACTGATTATAGAAGATGATAAAATCTATCAATACTTTCTCTATCAGGCTGAAAAAGAGATTGCTTATCAGATCAAAACCCTTATCCAATCAAAAAGTAAAAAAGTTAAATTTAAAAATCTTGATCGGATAATTGCAGAAAAAGAAGCTGAAGAAGAAATAAAATTTGCTTCAGAACAAAAAGAAGCTATTAAAAAAGCTTTAAATAATAGTATTTCTATAATCACTGGTGGCCCGGGCACTGGAAAATCATTGATCGTTAAAACAATCTGCGAAATTTACCAGGATAAAAATAAGCATCATAAAATCCATCTAGCTAGCCCAACAGGTAAAGCAGCCACAAGACTTGAAACTCTGACTAATATTAAAGCAAAGACAATCCACAGATTATTAAAATTTCGCGGTGAGGGATTTGATGAACACTTTGTGCTGGCCCATCCCGGTCTTTTAATTGTCGATGAGTTCAGTATGTGTGACATCCCTTTAGCCTATCACCTCTTTTCTGCCGTTAATGCTAATTTAAAGGTAGTTTTTGTGGGAGATACTAATCAGCTCCCGAGTGTTGGCCCGGGCAATGTATTGAAAGACATGATCAGTTCAGGGATTATTCCTACTACAGAGCTTAAAGAAAATTTTAGACAATCTGATGAGGGAGTGATAATTCCTTTGGCCAAAAAAATTACCGAAGGAGAGCTACCTCAACTAAATGATGGCCCGGACTTTGTCTACAAAAAAATCAAAGATGAAGAATCTACTCTCGAAGAGATTATGGCTGTCTTTAGACGCTTAGATCGAAACTTTAACATCTTTAATATCCAGGTTATTTCACCGATGAAAAATGGGGTGCTTGGTGTTAATAACCTCAATAAAGAGATTAGAGCCTGTGTTAATCCTGCTGTTAGCTCAAAGCCTTCAATTGGTCCATTTAGGCTTGGTGACAAAGTAATGGTAATAAAGAACAACTACGATAAAGAAGTCTTTAACGGCGAGTTTGGACAGGTTATCGAGGTCAATAATAAAAGATCTCTTGCTGTAAAAATTTATGAATCAGACAGAGTCGTTAACTTCAAATCTGATGAGCTAAATTACCTGAGACATGCCTATGCCTGTACTGTTCATAAAAGTCAGGGTAGTGAATTCCCGTTCTTAATTATGGTCTTAAGCAGCTCTCACAATATCATGCTCAGGAGGGATCTTCTATATACTGGTATTACTCGAACCCAAACGAAGTTGATGCTCCTCAGTGATTACACCACTC
>NZ_QBLR01000385.1:0-2849 GCF_003070835.1 Halanaerobium sp.
AAATGATGGATAATAGTGCTGAAAATTTATATTCTTTAGCACATCAAGCAGCTCAAGCTTCACGTTTAAATGTTTCTTTAGCGCTTGGAGAAAATAATAGAGTACTGATTCATCATAAAAAATTAGAGCCTGATCAGCCTTTTTTTGAAAAAGAGATAAATAAAGAATTTCAAGCAAAGGTTATTGCATCAAATGCAGCTCGATTGGTTAAAGGGATCCCGATTAAAGACATTCCTTTAGAAGTAGATAATAAAAATAAATCTGTATCTGACATTTTAACTGATTTAGATAACTTCCAGAGTATTAGTAAAGAGACTGAGAACAAAAAAATGTCTAGTTCTGCAAAAGAAATAGATGAAAAAAGAATAAAAGAATTAACTAATTATATTTGTAAAAAGTTAAAAGATATAGAAAAAAATAATATTTAAGAGGCACTTTTGAGGAAAGGAGGGAATATGTCCCAAAAAGCTCTTGGAATGATAGAAACAGTAGGAATTCTTGCTGCCTATGAAGCTGCGGATGTAGCATTAAAATCAGCCAATGTTAAACTGGTTGGTTATGAAATTAGTAGGGGTGGCTTAATTGTTATTAAATTTACGGGAGATGTAAGTGCAGTAAGATCAGCTGTTGATGCTGGTAAAACTGCTGCTTCAAAATTATCTAAGGTTTGGTCTTCTCATGTAATAGCCAGACCTGCTGCACAAATAGAAAAAATGGTAAACAGTGAAGATACAATAAATAATAAGAATAAAGCAGATGAAGAAGTCGAAGAGGTAGAATCACCCGAAGAAGTAAACAAAGAACCAGAAGAATTGGAAACAGAAAATATGGTCGAAGCCGAATTTGATCAAGATAATGAATCAACTATAGACTCAGATCCAGAAGAATCAGAAGAGATAGAAGAAAAGAAAGAAGAGGATATATGTAATCTCTGTGGAGATCCGGCCTGTCCTCGAAGTAAAGGAGATTTACACACAGATTGTATACATTATGATGAAATCAAAGGTGATAAAGAATAGAAGGGGGAATATTAATGAGTGGTGAAGCTTTAGGATTAATTGAAACTAAAGGATTTGTAGGTGCAATTGAAGCAGCAGATGCAATGGTTAAAGCAGCAAATGTTACTTTAGTAGGCTATGAAAAAATTGGTGGAGGACTAATTACAGTTTTAGTTAGAGGTGATGTTGGAGCTACCAAGGCGGCTACAGATGCTGGAGCAGCAGCAGCTGGTAGAGTTGGAGAATTAGTTTCTGTTCATGTAATTCCAAGACCTCATACAGATGTTGATGGTCTTTTACCAAAAATGGCAAAAGAAGAATTAGATATGCCAGAAATGAAATAAATAATAATATCCCCTTCCTGGCTATTAAAAGGAGGGGGATAATAATATGCCTTAATTGTCTGGAGGGTAATTAATGGATTGTTACATAAAAAAAGCTAATAAAACACTTGAGAGACTAAATAGTTTAATAGAAGAAGAAAACAAAAATATAAAATATGATGGAGAAATCAGAGCAGGTGTTGATCTTGGAACAGCAAATTTAGTTTTAACACTTGTTGATCAGGACAATAACCCATTAGCTGCCTTAAAAAAATCAGGTAAAGTTGTTAGAGATGGTTTGGTAGTTGATTATATTGGGGCTTTAAAAATAGTAAGAGAAATGAAAAATAAAATGGAAAATATTTTGGGAAGAGAAATCATATCTGCAGCAACTGCTGTACCACCAGGAACTGGCGAAGGGGATGTTGATACTTTCAAAAATGTTGTTGAAGGAGCTGGATTTCAAGTGAGCAATGTTATTGATGAACCATCAGCAGCAGCAACTGTCTTAGAGATTGAACGAGGTATTGTAGTTGATATTGGTGGAGGGACAACTGGCATTTCGATTCTTGAAGATGGTGAGGTAGTCTATACAGCTGATGAAGCAACTGGAGGTACTCATTTAAATCTTGTAATTGCAGGGGGACTTGGGATAAGTGTTGAGGAAGCAGAAAAAATGAAAGAAAACCCTGAACATGCAGATGAGATATTTCCAATGACAATTCCAGTCATTGAAAAAATAGCTTCCATTATTAATAAACATATAAAAGATTATAAAGCTGAAACAATCTATTTAGTTGGTGGTACAAGCAGTATTGAAGGAATAGAAAATGTCTTAGTTAAAAAAACCGGCCTTAAAGTAGTAAAACCATCACATACATTATTAGTTACTCCTCTTGGTATTGCTATGAATTGCAAATAGCTGGAAGGAGGGATAATTTTGAATCAAATTAGTGAAGAGCTTATTAGAAAAATAATTGAGAAAGTAATATCTGCTCTAGAAACAGATAAAAAAATGAAAATCACTGCTGTTTTTACAGGTGGTAAAATTAAATTTGAAGAAGCTTTATCTCAATTGAAAAAAATAGATAATAATTATAATGTAAGTTGGAATTTTATTTTTTCAGATTCAGCTAAGGAAATTCATAATCACAATAAAATCAGGTGTGAATTTGAACAAAAAATCAGTCAAAAATCAGTTCAGTTTAATACAGTCAAAGAGAATGATTTATTATTGATTCCAGTTTTAACCCGAAATACTGCTGCAAAGTTATCAGCACATTTTCTAGACACATCACTTTTAGATTACATTTTTAGATCTTTAATGGCCTCTGTTCCTGTTGTTGCAGCATATGATGCGGCTGATTTAACTGGAGAGGGGTGGCAAAAACTTGGTTTCAATAATTATTCTGATGCAATTAAGTTAGAAAACCAGCGTCATTTAGAAAAAATTAAATCTTATGGTATCCAATTGACTGCTGCAGATAATCTTGCTGAAAAATCTTTTTCAATTTTAGATGGTGATAAC
>NZ_QBLR01000386.1:0-2831 GCF_003070835.1 Halanaerobium sp.
TTGAGACGGGGCAACGACTGACGGAAAGCTGTATACGGGAGAACCGTACGTGCAGTTTGACGAGGGGTCCCAGCTGAAAGGCTGGTCCTACTCTATTGTTTAAATTTTTAGCATCTCTTGACAAAATTTTCACAATATATTATAATGACCATAGTCACCGACTGCAGTCGATAAATTATAGAAAGGTGGATTAAAATGAATAAAAAGTATCAAGAACTTTTTAGTCCTTATCAAATTGGAAAGCTTGAAATCAAGAATAGGTTTAATATGGCACCAATGGGTCCATTTGGAATGAGTGATGAACATGGAGCTTTTAATCAAAAAGCAATTGAGTATTATGTTGAAAGAGCTAAAGGTGGAACAGGCTTAATAACTACAGGTATTTGTTATGTTGAAAATGAAATAGAAAAATGTGCGATGCCTTCTTTGCCGTCTCCAACCCAATCTAAATTTAGCTTTTTATATTCGGCTAAAAGATTAACTGAAAGAGTACATGCTCATGGCTCAAAAATATTTTTACAATTAACAGCTGGTTTTGGAAGAGTAGCTTTACCACTTTTATTAGAAGGAGAAGCAGTAGCTCCTTCCAAAACTAAAAATAGATTCAATCCGGACTTAGAACATCGAGAATTAACAACCGAAGAAGTGGAAACAATGGTTAAGAAGTTTGCTGAATCTGCTGCAATTGCTAAAATGGCTGGCTTTGATGGAGTAGAAATTCATGCAGTCCACGAGGGTTATTTATTAGATCAATTTACTATGGAAATTTTTAACCAGCGAACAGATAAATATGGTGGAGATTTTGAAAGTAGAATGAGATTTCCAGTGGAAATTCTGCAAGCTATTAAAAATCAATGTGGAGAAGATTATCCTGTAAGTCTTCGTTATAGTGTTAAAAGCTATATTAAAAATATTAGAAAAGGAGGGCTTCCAGGTGAAGATTTTGAAGAAAAAGGTAGAGATCTAAAAGAAGGTTTAAAGGCAGCTAAATACTTAGAAGAAGCAGGTTATGATGCTTTTAATGCTGATGCTGGTAGTTATGATTCCTGGTATTGGAATCATCCCCCTATGTATTTTGAAGATGGAATGTATCTTGACCTAAGTCAAAAGTTAAAAGAGGTAGTTGATGTTCCGGTTATTGTAGCTGGAAGAATGGATAATCCTGATCTGGCAGTTGAAGCCTTAAAAGAAGAAAAAGCTGATATGATTGGCTTAGGCCGTCCATTATTAGCTGATCCAGAACTGCCAAATAAAATAAAAAATGATGATTTAAAGTCAATTCGTCCCTGTCTTTCCTGTCATGATGGCTGTATGGGACGGGTAGCAGAAGGAGGTCCTGTTAGCTGTGCTGTTAATCCACAGGTGGGTAGAGAAAAAATTTATAATTTAGAACCTGCTTTAGAATCTAAAGATGTGCTTGTAATTGGTGGTGGGTTAGCCGGTATGGAAGCAGCTCGAGTTTGTGCTGAACGAGGTCATAATGTAAAATTAGTAGAAAAGGCAGATCAATTAGGTGGAAATATAATACCGGGTAGTGTACCTGAGTTTAAAAAAGATGATCGCAAATTAGTTAAGTGGTATGAGAATGAGCTTGCTAAAAAAGATATAACTGTTAATTTAAATACTGAAGCTGATAAAGAAATGATTAAAAAACAGGAAGCTGATTCTGTTATTTTAGCTACTGGTTCTGAACCTAAAAATTTAAATTTAAATAATCAAAACAACTCAAGCTTAACTGCCTCAGAAGTGCTTTTAGGAGCAGAAACCGGAGAAAAATTAATGGTAGTTGGAGGTGGACTTGTAGGTTGTGAGACTGCACTCTGGTTAGCCCAGGAAAAAGATAAAGAAGTTATCTTAATTGAACAGTTAGAAGAAATTCTTGAATCTGGTCCTGAGCTTCCCTTTATGAATGAAGATATGTTAACTGATTTATTAGCTTATCATGAGGTTGAAATAATAACTGGAGCTCAAATAGAAAAGGTTAATGATAAAGAAGTTATAATTAAAAGTGATCAAGGTAAGGAAAAGAAAAAAGTAGATAATATTATTACAGCTATTGGTTATAGTTCTAATGATTCTCTTTATCATGAACTTCAATCCGAAATAAATAATGTACATTTACTCGGTGATGCAAAAAAAGTAGAAAATATTATGTATGCAATCTGGGATGCCTATGAATTAGCACGCACTATTTAATCTAATAAACAAAGAAACTCTTAATTCAAATTATGATATGATTCCCTTCTGGTAGACAGACTAAATAAAAAAGCTGTTTATCAGAAAGGGGATTTTTAATCATTTTCGTTCTTAAAAATGCTTATTATTTCTTCAAGATCTTCCATTGTTCTAGCCTGTAATTTATAATTTCCATCATGTAAGCACCAATCATAAATCATTCCTCTCGAAAAACGTAGTAAAAAATCAGTTATATAATCTGCAGTTTTATCTACAGTTAATTTCTTCTCTCTCTGCGCTTTTTCAACATAACTTTTTAATAATTTAAAAATAGGTCTATTTTTAGAAGTGAAAAATTTATTACCAGAATCTATCTGGCTTTTATAAACTTCTTTAACATATTCAAAAGAAGAAGATTCAGCATAGATAATCTGATGACGAATAAATTCTTTAATTTGAGTTAAACTGTCATAATCATTGATTTCATTTTTTGCGATTTTTTTAAAATATTCGTCTGTTTCCTGATATGTCTTGACTATTATATCTTTTTTTGAGTTAAAGTGATGATAAAAAGTACCTTTGGCAACATTAGCTTTTTTACATATTTCTGAAACTGTAACATTATGATATCCTTTTTTTTCTATTAGAGAAGTAGA
>NZ_QBLR01000387.1:0-2802 GCF_003070835.1 Halanaerobium sp.
ATAATTAATTTCCTAAAACTATAAATCTATAATCAAAGGAGATATTATTAAATGTTAACAAAATTTAAAGCTGTTAATAAAGAAGAGATATATGAAATTTGGGATTGTACAGAAGAAGAATGGAATGACTGGAAATGGCAGGTCAAAAACCGAGTTACTGATGTAGAAAAATTATCAGAAATTATTAATCTAGAAAAGGAAGAAAAAGAAGAGATTAAAGAGGTGCTTGATAAATTCAGGATGGGTATTACTCCCTATTATGCTTCTTTAATGGACAAAGAAGATCCTAATTGTCCAGTCAGAAAGCAGGCTGTACCTACAATTAAAGAAACATATTTAAGTAATAGTGATATGGAAGATCCATTAGATGAAGATGCAGACTCTCCTGTTGATGGTTTAACACATCGCTACCCAGATAGAGTATTATTTTTAATTACAGACCAGTGTTCGATGTATTGTAGACACTGTACTCGCAGAAGATTTGCCGGTCAAAATGATTCTGGGGTGCCGCTAGATAGAATTGATAAATGTATTGAGTATATTCGAAATACTCCAGAAGTTAGAGATGTTCTGCTATCAGGGGGAGATTGCCTTTTGATTTCTGACGATAAATTAGAATATATTATAAAAGAATTAACTCAGATTTCACATGTTGAGGTTGTGAGATTAGGGTCTAGAACACCGGTTGTTATGCCTCAGCGAATTACAGATAAGCTTGTAAATATGCTAAAGAAGTATCATCCAATCTGGTTAAATACACATTTTAATCACCCAAAAGAAATTACAAAAGAAGCAGTTGAAGCATGTGCTAAACTTGCAGATGCAGGTATCCCACTTGGTAATCAATCAGTTTTAATGAGAGGGATAAATGACTGTCCAAATATTATGTTGGAGTTAGTACAAAAGTTAGTTCAGATTAGAGTCCGTCCTTATTATATTTACCAGTGTGACCTTTCAATGGGAATTGAGCACTTTAGAACAAAAGTTTCTAAAGGTTTAGAAATTATGGAATCACTTCGTGGTCACACATCTGGTTATGCAGTTCCAACTTATGTAGTTGATGCACCAGGAGGGGGCGGTAAAACTCCAGTTATGCCTCAGTATTTAATTAGTATGTCACCGACTAAAGTTGTTTTAAGAAATTATGAGGGAGTTATTACCACTTACACTGAGCCTCAATATATAGAAGAAGAATGTCAGTGTCCTGATTGTCAGGGTGAAAGTCCCAGAAAAATTGGAGGAGTTGCTGATTTATTAAAAGGAAAAGAAATTAAGTCATTAGAACCATCATATCTCAAAAGAAAAAACAGATAAATAATATCTAGGAGGTTATAAAATGAAAGAAGTTGTTATTGTAGAAGCTTTAAGAACTCCAATTGGTAAATTTGGTGGAAAGCTAAAGAACATATCTGCTATTGACCTTGGTGCACACGTAATTAAAGAAGTATTAAAAAGAACATCAATTCCTAAAGATAAAATAAGTGAAGTTATTTTTGGCAATGTACTTCAGGCAGGACTTGGACAGAATCCTGCAAGACAGGCTGCTATTAAGGCTGGTATTCCTGAAGAAGTTCCTGCTGTTACCATCAATAAGGTCTGTGGTTCAGGACTAAAAACTGTAAATTTGGCTGCTCAGGCTATTAAAGCAGGAGACGGAGATATTTATGTGGTTGGTGGAATGGAAAGTATGAGTCAGGCTCCTTATGTTAATCAGAAAAATCGATGGGGAGCAAAAATGGGAGACTTTAATATGGTTGATATAATGATCAAAGATGGTCTTTCATGTGCTTTTAATGAATATCATATGGGTATCACAGCAGAAAACATTGCAGAACAGTGGAATTTAAGTAGAGAAGATCAGGACAAATTTGCTGCTACCAGTCAGCAGAGAACTGAAAAAGCAATGAGTGAGGATAAATTTCAGGATGAAATTGTACCGATAGAAATTCCTAAAAGAAGAGGGGATAATGAAATTTTTGCAAAAGATGAATTCCCACGCTCAGGAGTTACTAAGGACGGCTTAGCTAAACTTCGTCCAGCATTTAAAAAAGATGGAACTGTTACTGCAGGAAACTCTTCTGGTATTAATGATGGAGCTGCAGCTTTAATTGTAATGTCAAAAGAGAAAGCTGAAGAATTGGGCTTAGAAATTTTAGCAGAGATTGCTTCCTATGCTTCAGCCGGAGTAGACCCTAAAATTATGGGTACAGGACCTATTCCAGCAACTAGAAAAGCACTTTCTAAAATTGATCTTGAAATTGAAGACCTTGAACTTATTGAAGCAAATGAAGCTTTTGCTTCTCAATCATTAGCAGTAATTAGAGAACTCGGATTAAATACAGATATTGTTAATGTAAATGGAGGCTCTATTTCTTTAGGTCATCCTATTGGAGCAAGTGGAGCTAGAATATTAATTACCTTATTACATGAAATGAAAAAAAGAGATTCTAAAACCGGTCTGGCTACCTTATGTATTGGCGGGGGTCAGGGTGCAGCTACTGTAGTAAAGCGTAAATAGATTATAGAGATCTATTTATTAAAATATATAAAACAAATTCCAAAGATTTGCAGCCTGAATAGTTAGAGTTGATTCAGGCTGTAATTTTCAATCAATACTTAGCTAGATATAAACATATAATAATTTTTATCTCAGTAAATAGGCAGTTAATATTTAAGTGTTTTGATGAAGAATCAGGAGGTAGAAAAATAGTGATAAAAGAAATCATTAATAGAGAAAATGTTGAAAATCTTTTGGCTGATTTAATTAAAATTCCTAGTCCTTTCTTTAGAGAAGATGAAGTA
>NZ_QBLR01000388.1:0-2786 GCF_003070835.1 Halanaerobium sp.
AAAGATTTTTAAAAAAATATTTTTTCAATATATTTTAAGTATAAGTTAATTAATTATAATTGTCAAGCAATTTTTAAAACTAATTAAGTTTGCTTCATTGTAAAATTAAATGCAACAGACAAAAAAATTAGAACCACAGCTAAAAACCTGGCATAATATAAGTGCCCAAACAAAATCATATGGAGGTTTAAGCTATGGCTCATAATAAAAATAATAAATCCACTTAAATCTATTTCCTGGTATAAAGTATCTTCTCTCCCGGCTCAGTAATTTCAGCAACTCTCGTTTGATTTGAATTAAACCTATCTTTAAAAAATTTAGTCACATCATAATTATCAGCAAAGTGAATTGGTACAAAAAGTGCCGGTTTAACCTGATCAATAAAATACTCTCCTGCCAGATAATAATGTTCCTCCAACCTTGGATCAACCGGAACAAAAGCAATATCTATCTGCTTATCTTTAAATTTCTCAACTTCTCTTTTATATTCTCTTGCTTCTCTTTTTTGAACTTCTTCGGTAAACTTCTTCCACTTCCACCAGTTTAAATCTCCGGCATGAAAGATTGCTAAATTTTCAAGTTCAACCAGAAAGGAAACACCTTCATCTGTACTGCCATAACTTGAAATATTAATCTGCTCCAGCTGCAGTTCTTCGTCTTTTTCCATTAAATAAAGGTTATCCTCATTTTTTAACTCTGGCTCTGGTTCTACCTCGTCTGCTAAAATATAACTGATCTGATCACAATATTTTTCCCAATCAAAAATCACTCTATTATAGTGATCATGGTGGCTGTGAGAAACAAAAACATAGGCTTCTTTTATATTTTTAAAGCTGTCTTCTCTCACTATTCCTTTTTCCAGAGAACTCTGCAGAGCCTTTTCCTGCTGTGGCTGATCTTGATAATAGTCAAATATAAATAATTTATTTTTTACTCTAACTGCGGTTCCACTGTGAAACAAATGATATACTTCTGCCTGCATATTATCATCTCCTAAATTAAAGCCTAACAAAGAAATTATATTTTATCAAGTATAGAAACTACAATTAAGAACTTCTGCAAAAATTCATTTCTCCAGTTTAGCAAAATTAAATCACTTTAAGTCAATTAACTCCATTTGATTGCTCAATAAATCAATATGCAGCAGCTGATTTTCTAAATAATCATCAAAACCAAGCAGATATTTTAAAGCTTCCAGCACCTGAATCGAGGCAGTCACAGTTACAGCCGGGGAAAAAACTGCCGGGAGCTCTTTCTTCTCTGAACCGGCAAAAACATCTTTTAAACGCAGCTCACTTTCGGGCAGCACCAGCATAATCTGGGCAAAAAATTCTTCTATTCCGGCATGAATAAAAGCTATTTCGTTTTCAGCGGCCAGCTGGTCCAGTATAAAGCGCGACTCAAAATTATCAAGGCCGTCAAAAATAATATCTATATTTTCTGGTACCTCAGTCTCCATATCTATTTTTTCATTTCTGGCAATAATTTCAGTCTCTAAATCAAATTTTTTTAAAAATTCTACTGCTGCCTCTACTTTTAAGCGGCCAATATCTTTTTTTCCATAACAGAGCTGACGGTTGAGGTTACTGACTTCCACCTGATCATAATCATAAAGATAGATTTTATTAATCCCAATTCGCTGCAGCTGCAGGGCCTGATTGGTGCCCAGCCCACCTGTGCCGGCAATCATAACATTTAATTCTTCCAGCCGCTGCTGTTGTGTTTCAGTGAATAATTTCTGCTGCCTTTTTAGATAAGATTTCATAATTAACCTCCCGCCGATGGAGGGAATAAAGTAACTATATCTCCATCAGAAACTTTTGTCTCAAGTTTATTGAGATGAAAGATATTTTTACCATTTACTAAAATTATTGTTCCTCGAGCAATAGTTCCATCTTCTTTCAGCAATTTTTGAGTAAAATAACCTTCAAAATCCTGATCCAATTTTTTAATTAACTCAGTAATAGTGATTTCTGATTCCTGTTGATATTCGATTCCTTTTGTTTTTAAGTTTATTCTAAATAAAGAATAAAATTTAACTTCTAATGCCATCTTTATCATCCTTTTATAATAAAATTCCACCCAGCTCCCGGCAGAGAACTGGATGGATTTACGAGGCTAAATTAATTTAATCTAGACTGCAATTTATTTTATCAATTATTTAATCTTCATCTCCTTTAATTTCTGATCACTAATCCAGCCATCTTCCTGCCAGCCTCTGACTTCATAATATTCCGGTAAAATCTGTCTATACTCTGACTTTTTACCTTTTTGAGGGCCATCAGGTAGCGGTTCATCAAAACGAGCAGGTAATTTATCTTGTTCAGGTAAAATTCCTGCTTCCAGATTAAACTGGCGCTCTAGATTATAGATTCTCTCACCGGCTTCAAGTAAGGATTCTGATGTATAGTCAAACCGAGTCCCGGCATTTACTATTTCTCGATAGTCATCAAGTCCCAGAGCAAAGGAAGTAAAAAGGCACATTCCAACCGAATCAATAACAGCTGTTAAATCCTGAAATGTTTTAACCCAGCCAGCTTTACCTTCCAGTTCCTGTGGGTCCAGCTTTTCGGGAGCTCCTAAAACTTCAGGTGAAATCATATAACCTCTAACATGACAGCCACCGCGATTGGAAGTTACATAATTAAGTCCCTGGCCCTGAACACCACGTGGGTCATAAGCAGGAAGTTCCTGTTTTTTTACACTCATTGAAAGTTCAGGCTGACCTTTAGAGTCTGCCAGACGATATGAACCTTCTGCTAGCTTATCACCTAGTCCTTTACGGT
>NZ_QBLR01000389.1:0-2770 GCF_003070835.1 Halanaerobium sp.
TCTCATAAATATGTTTCAGAAAGAGGTTCCGAATTATTAGAAAAAGATTATAAAGACTTAAAAATTATTAGTTGTCACTTGGGTAATGGAGCTAGTATAACAGCTATTGAAGATGGAAAAGTAATTGATACAACTATGGGTTTAACACCTTTAGAAGGTTTAGTTATGGGAACTAGATCTGGTGATCTTGACGCAGGTATAATACCATATATTATGAAAGAAAGAAATATGGATATTGAAGAAATTGATCAAGCTTTAAATACTGAAAGTGGAGTATTAGGAATTTCTGGAATTAGTAATGACTTTAGAGATATTGGTGAAAAAGCTGATTTAGGTGATGAAAGGGCACAATTAGCTATAGATATTTTCTGTCGTAGAGTAAAGAAATATATTGGCTCATATGCAGCCTTGTTGGGTCGAGTTGATTTATTGATTTTTACTGCTGGTATTGGTGAAAATGCAATTAATATTCGAAAAAAAATAGTATCAGACATGGATTATTTTGGTATTGAACTTGATGAGGATAAAAATAATTGTCGTGGCAAAGAAGTTAAAATTAGTTCTGATAATTCTAATGTAGATGTTTATGTTATTCCAACAAATGAAGAACTAGTTATTGCACGAGAAGCAAAAGACGTTGTAGAAACTTATATTAAGAATATAATTAAAGGAATTGTGGGATAATTATTATGTTTATTTCCGGAGGAGATAACATGGCAGAATTGAAAAAGAAAAAAGATAGAGTTATACAAGAATATGTCCCTGGTAAACAAGTTACTCTAGTACATTTAATTGCACATCCTTCAGCTGATATTTATAAGAAAATTGGCCTGAATGAACAACACGAAGCTCTTGGGATATTAACCATTACCCCCAGTGAAGCAGCAATAATCGCAGCAGATTCTGCTAGTAAAAATGCAGATATTAAAATTGGATTTATTGATCGGTTTAGTGGTTCATTAGTTATAAGTGGTAAAGTATCAAGTGTCGAATCTGCTCTTAAAAACATTTTGAATTTATTAGAACATGTTTTAGGGTTTGATATAACAGAGATTACGAGGTCATAAACATGAAAGATATAATTCTAATTGGTGGAACTAAAGCGGGTAAAACGACATTATTAAAAGTATTGAAGGGTAAAAAATTTAAAAAAATTAATGTTAGAACACAAAGTTTGGAATTTGAAGACCAAATTATTGATACTCCAGGAGAATATATAGAGAATAGACAGTATTATACAGCTTTAATTTCGGCTGCTCAAGAAGCAGAAATTATCGGATTAGTTGCTGATGCAACAGCAGAACAATATTTTTTTCCTCCTACATTTGCTTCAATATTTACCCGCCCTGTAATTGGAATAATAACAAAAATTGATGAAAAAGAAGCGAATATTGAATATGCTAAAGATATTTTAAATATGGCTGGGGCTAAAAGAATATTTTTAACAAGTTCTTTGACTGGAGAAGGAATTAATAAATTAGCAAATTTTATTTCTAATATATGATTTTTAATCTAGATTGGAAGGTAATATAATGGATTTAACTGAAATGATAACTTTAGAAGAAGCAGCTGAATATATAAAAAAAGAAACTAATGTTTTCACAAACTCAGAAAACATTATTATTAAAAGTTTAAATTCTAATACATTAAGTGTCAATGGTTATGCTAATAACTTATTTTTAATTAAAAATAAGATTAATAATAAAAAAGTTGTTTTGAAACAAGTTCTTCCTTATGTAAGAAAAGCCGCTATAGAAAATGTTAATATTCCTTTACCCAAAGATAGAATTTACTCAGAATTTTATTCATTAAAATTTTGGCGGGGGTGCTGCTCAGGATTTGTTCCTGAAGTATATTATTTCGATAGTAATAATAATATAATAATTTTTGAGTATATAGAGGGAATGGATCTTTTAAGAAGTGCATTAATAAAAAGAAAAAAATTAAAAAACATTGACAATCAAATAGCTATATTTTTAGCAAGAACTGCATTTTATAGCTCAAAATATTTTTTAGATGAAGAACAATTCAATGGTCTTTCAAATTTTTTTGATCAATCTGAAACAATTAATATCTGGGATGACTTAATTTTTAATAGAGCTATTTTAGAGCCAGATAATAGAGCCGTAAATCCTTTAATTAAAGAAAAAGTATCAACCTTTTGTCAAGATAAAAAAATAATTTCAAAAACAAAAGAAATTAGATCTGTCTTTAATAATACAAAATCAGCTTTAATCCATGGAGATTTTCATAGTTCTAATATTTTTGTTAAAAATAATAAAGTTACTATTTTTGATACAGAATTTGCGGGCTATGGTTTACCATCTTTTGATATGGGAAGATTAATTGCTAATTTAATTTTAAATTATTCTTCATTATTAGGGTTTGAATATAACCCTAAAAGAAAAGGATATCAAATATATATATTAAAGTTTATAAAAAGAGTTTATAATATTTTTAAATTTAAACTGATTAGATTATTTAAAATGGAGGTTAATTCATCATCTGTAAAAATAGAAAAATATTTTAATGAATATTTGTACCAAATGCTTTCTTTTATTTCTTTAACAATTATTAGTAGATTATATGATGAAGGTCTTTGTTTAGATTTAAAAAGAATAAAGAAACTAAAGCAAAGAGCAATTGCTCAAGAATTTGCTGTAAGAATATCGGTAACGTCAAGTATTTTGTGTAAATAAATTAATATCTTTCTTCAAATAGTTGAATTAGTTTTTCTCGAGCAGCTAAAAATCCTTTTAATCTTCTCTCT
>NZ_QBLR01000390.1:0-2752 GCF_003070835.1 Halanaerobium sp.
TCTAATAAAGAATCTTTCAGCATTCGATAACTCAAACCAGTGATTTTTTTCAAATTCTTCTGGAATAAGGTAGCTGTTAGCTACATCACGAGCTTTTTTAATTAATTTTTCAACTGGACTTTCCTCGTTTCTATCTCCAGAAAGCCAATAATCAATATCTATACCATCAATTTCTCCATAACCTGTTAATACCTTAAGTGCTGCCGCATAAGAAGCAAGTAAATAGTCAGCATCAGTAAAATCAGGAATATCTTTATAGTCAATACCTTTCATTGAATCAATCATTTTTTTAACTTCCATCTGGATTTCATCATATACTTCATCCTGAAAAGCAAAATCATCAGAACTTTGTTTTTGAAGAACTAATAATACAGTTCCTTTAACATAATTGCCTTCTTTTAATCCCCCAGAGTTAGTTTCAGTCGATATATTCCAGGCTGAAGCAACTTTTAATCCAGCAGACCATAAAATCATAGTAAGTTCTGACCACACTTTTACATCTTGATGGGTAAACATTACAATCTGATAGCCATTATCAGGCATGTTATCAGCTAAATTTTTGTAAATTTCAACCATGCTCTCATTAAAAGATTGGCCTGTTCCTTTTACAGCTAATACTCTTTTTGAATCTGTATACCATTCTGGGAATATATCTTTTAAAAAGTTTTGATCTAAAGACAAAAAGAACTCTGATAATTCATGATAATTAACAGCATCTGCATAAGGGGGATCTGTAAACCAAACATCTTGGTTTTTATTAATTTGTCTAGCATCAATTGGACAAACTTTACTTTTGTTTTTAAAATCATAATTGTTAATATTATAAAACCAACTATTACTTAAAAGAAATAAGCTTCTAGTTCCATAATTAAATAATGTATTTAAAGATTGGTTTGAAAAAGTATTTTTTACTATTTCACACCCCTTATAACTATCCCACATACTTAATTTAGAATTCCAGTCTAAACATTTGTTTCCACCAAGTAATTGAATTACTTTTTCTTTTTTTGTTTGAGAAAATTTATCAGAATACTTCATTAGCAAACCATTTGTTAATAACTGCCTAGGATTAAATAATTGATGCCAGTACTCCCAACCTTTTTCTCTCATAATTTGATCAGTGTTATAACCTTTTTCTATTCTGCCAGAAGGTATATATCCGTTTTTTTGCCATTCATTAAATCTTTCTGATAATAAATCAATAACTTTTTCTTCTTGTTTTAACTCATGTTGAGTTGGGGAAGAATAATATCTATTTCCATTCCCATCTATATATTTTATTGCATATAATCTCTCTTTGTAAACATCTTCATCTCCATATTGAAACTTATTTTTCCCCCAGGTGTTCAAACCAAAAATAGTACCATCTTTTGTTTTTTTATCATTTCTAATGCTTGTAATAGGGGTCTTAGTTTCACAATGAGGACAATAAATTTTATTATTGTCAATGGTAGATGATTTTTTAGATTTTTCTCTTTGATTTTTGTTAGCATTTTGAATAATATTTATAAAAAATCTTTCATTTATATTGTCTTCCCTTAATATAGCAACAGTTTTTGTGCCTTTTCCTATAATCCAAGATGGAGCTAATGGAACTGTATAACCACACTCTGGACATTCTACTTCATTGCAATAAAGATAAGAATCAGCACGATGTCCTTTTTCATTGTGCTCAATTCCCCATTCACTTATTTGTTTATTAGCTTCTTTATAGACTTTTTCTTGAAATTCTTTTAATTCATTAATTTGTTCATCAGAAGCACCAGCAACATTTAACGAAGCCCATGTTAAAAGTGCAGCAATTGGATTTAAATCAGACCCAAAAGCTTCAGCCCCCATTCTTGCTGCTTCAAATGGAATTGAACCCCCACCAGAAAAGCAGTCACCAACTTTAGGAATATGATTAAACTTTTTCTTCCCTAACTCTTGAATTAACTCTTGTAAATCTGTTGCATTAGTTTTTAAATGTTCATTAATAATTTCCCATTCTTTTTCATCAGTCAATTCGACTTCTTCAGGTCTTTTACAGTATCTTAATTTATCATCATAAGATAATCTATTAAAAGCTATTTTCTGTAGTTCTTCTTTCATCTCCTTCTTGTTCTCTCTTGACATACCTTTAGGATATTTAGGCTTTTTAGCAGTTGAACCCTCTCGAAAATATTGTTCTTTTTCTTCTTCAGTAGTAAGCTGCCATAATTTCTTTTTAGAAATATTTTTATACTTTCTTAACCACAAACCTTCTTCATCCATAGTCATAATTTTAAGGAATATTTCTCTATCTTTATTGTAATTATTTGAAACTGGTAATAAGGTCCCTAATAAAGCTGCCCTAACCATAACCAGTGGTTTTCGACCCCACCATTTACCTAACCCAGTAAGTGTTTGCCCTAGATTAGCTTTTCTTTCTTTATAACTTTCCTTAGATATTCTTGAAACTGGAAATTGAACTTCAATAAATGATTTATTATAATCTAACAAAATAATCCTCCTCGTATAATATACTTAGTGATATTGAAATATATCACCATTCAAATATAAATTTGCTTGTTTCTATTAATTTTAGATTTAGTCCCTGATATAATGATATCAAAAGATATCCAGGATAGATTTAGATCCTCCTTGTAGCATGTATTTACATGACTACTTCTAGAGTTTGATCCCCTGAGGCTGATATGAACTCCTAACCCGTATGTTGTGTCCCATTTGTTTTCTGCTGCTTTAGCAGGCAGCTGCCTCTGTACTCAAAACT
>NZ_QBLR01000391.1:0-2736 GCF_003070835.1 Halanaerobium sp.
GCTCTAAGGTTGATAGAAAAAGTGTCTTTCCAAATCTCCTCGGCCTTAAAAAAAATATATAAATCTTAAAAAAGGTTTTTTTAGCTTATAATGTACATTATTTCACAAAAAACAACTAAAAAACGCGCTTTTGGGAGGTTTGGTATAAATTATGCATTAAAATAAGAGTGGGTGATTAAAATATATATTAAAAAAAGGAAGGTGTTAAAAATGAAAGGTAGTAAGTATGGAACTCACAGAGTAATTAAAAACAAAGGTGATTTACCACAACCAGCAGAAAAAATTGATAATAGCATGGAAATCTATGATAATGAAATCTTAATAGATGTTAAAACTCTTAATATTGATTCAGCTAGCTTTACTCAGATTAAAAAAGAAGCTGAAGGAGATAAAGAAAAAATTGCAGAAATAATGCAAAGAATAGTAAAAAATAGAGGTAAACATCATAATCCAGTAACTGGTTCTGGTGGAATGCTCGTTGGTGTAGTTGAAGAAATTGGTGAAGATATTGCTGATGATATTGACTTAGAAGTTGGAGATGAAATTGCAACTTTAGTTTCTCTATCATTAACTCCTCTAGTAATTGATGAGATTTTAGAAATTAGAGAAGATACTGATCAAGTTGATATTAAAGGTAAAGCAATTTTATTTGAAAGTGGAATTTATGCTAAGCTTCCAGATGATATGTCAAGAAACTTAGCTTTAGCTATTCTTGATGTTGCAGGTGCTCCTGCCCAAACTGCTAAGCTAGTAAATCCTGGTGACAGTGTACTAATTATTGGTGCTGGTGGAAAATCAGGAACATTATGTTTACATGAAGCTCAAAAAAGAGCAGGTATTTCTGGAGAAGTTATTGCCTTAGAATATAGTGAAGAAGGCTGTGAAAGAGTAAGAAAATTAGGTTTAGCTGATAAAATAATTCAGGGTGATGCAACTAAGCCAACTGAAGTTTTAACTAAAATTGAAGAAGCTACAGATGGTGAGTTAGTAGATCTTACTATTAACTGTGTTAACATTCCTAATACTGAATTATCATGTGTATTAGCTACAAAAGATAGTGGAAAAGTTTACTTCTTTAGTATGGCTACTAGCTTTACAGCAGCTGCTTTAGGTGCTGAGGGTGTTGGTAAAGATACAGAAATGGTAATTGGTAATGGTTATACTAAAAACCATGCTGAAATTGCATTACAGGTAGTTAGAGAAAATAAAGATATCAAAGAACTTTTTGAAAAGATTTATCTCTAAAATATAGAATCAAAAATTGATTAAGTGCTGATAAGTTTGAGAGGATAAAATATGAATTTATTAGAGCGTATAAAAAATAAAAAAGCTAAATCAGTTTCAATAATTGGGATGGCTAAAAACACTGGTAAAACTGTTACTCTTAATCATATTTTGAAATTGGCTGAGTTGTCAAAGCAAAAAATAGCTTTGACAACTATTGGCCTTGATGGAGAAGATAAAGATAAAGTTTTGGATAATCCAAAGCCAAATATAGTTCTTTTAGAAAATATGATAATTGCTAATGCCAAGCAATTATTAATTGAAAGTAAACTTGACTTTAAAATACTTGCTGTAACTGGTATTGATTCTCCTTTAGGAGAGATTGTGATTGCTGAAAGTAAAGAAAGTGGTTTTATTAAATTAAGTGGTCCTAGTTCTAAATATGAAATGCAAATTATTAAGAATAAATTAGCTCAATATAAACCTGATTTAATTTTAATAGATGGTGCCTTAGACAGAAGATCTTTTTCTTCGCCTGCTT
This sequence comes from Halanaerobium sp., assembly GCF_003070835.1. Lineage (NCBI taxonomy): Bacteria > Bacillati > Bacillota > Clostridia > Halanaerobiales > Halanaerobiaceae > Halanaerobium > Halanaerobium sp. Next base: position 1,766 of record NZ_QBLR01000391.1, read on the forward strand.
TAACTGATGCCACTATTTTAGCTACAGGTGCTGTTACTGCTGAAAGTGTAAATTCAATTGTTAATAAAGTGAATTACCAATCAGAATTATTTAAATTAGAGAAAAGTCAAGATCAAAGAATTAATAAAATAATTTCAAATCTTAGTTCAGAAACTAAAGTCTTAATAATAAGTAATGATTATCAGACTAAAAGTTTAAAACTAAAAACTGCTTTAAGTAATATGGAAGAAGTTATTAATTCTATTGATTCTGAAACAAAGGCTATTTATTTCAATGGAGCTTTAGTTAATAAAACAATAAGTACTTTTATAGAAAAATGTGCTTTTGTTAATCAAGTAGAGATTATTGTTAACGATGCTACTCATATATTTATTAGTCCGATGCTTTTTAATAGGTTAAATGCAAAAAATGGGAAAATTAAAGTAAAAGATGAGATCAATCTTTTAGGTATAACAATTAATCCCTTTTCACCAAATGGAACTTATTTAGATCCTTTAGAATTGTTAGAAAAAACTTCTAAAGCTGTAGCTCCTATACCTTGTTATGAGGTAGTTTTAAATAAAATGAGTTCTGGTAAAGGAGTTGAAAATATTGGATTTTTTGAATGAAGAAATTAGCAAAAATATTGGATTTAAACAGCTTTGGCAAGAAATAGAGCCTGTTTCAGAGTTAGGAATGAGAGCTAAAAAAAAGTTTAAACCTTATTTAGTTAAAGAAAAAACAGAATTGAAATTAGAATTAGATAAGCTTGAATTTTTAATTAATATAATTAAGCAAGAAGAATCAGAGTTTTTCAAATTAAAGAGTTTACTAAAAGTTGTAAAAAATATTTATGGTATTGTCAATCAGAGCCGAAGCAAAAAAACAGTGCTCGATGATATAGATGTTTTCGAAATCAAAAAAAGTATAATTCAAAGCCGAAAAATTAAATATTGTGTATCTTCTTTAGCATCTCCTAACCCAACATTAAC
>NZ_QBLR01000392.1:0-2731 GCF_003070835.1 Halanaerobium sp.
AGCAGGAGAGATGTACAATCCTCAGGATAAAGAACTGGCAGCAGATAGATTAAGGGCAAAAAAATTATGCTATAAGTATAATAATCTGGCTCCTCAGGAAGGTGAAAAGAAAAATCTTGTTTTAAAAGAACTGCTGCAGACAGATAAGGGACCATACATAGAGCCTAATTTTTACTGTGATTATGGTTATAATATCGAAGTTGGAGAAATGTTTTATGCGAATCACAACTGTGTTTTACTGGATGTAAATACAATTACCATTGGAGATAATGTGATGCTGGGGCCGGCAGTCCAGATCTATACTGCTACTCATCCTCTGGAAGAAAAGGCCCGCAACTCAGGCCGGGAACTTGGTTTTCCTGTTGAGATTGGAGATAATGTCTGGATTGGTGGGGGAGCAGTTATCCAGCCGGGAGTTAAAATTGGTGATAGTGCTGTAATCGGAGCTGGAGCAGTGGTAACTAAAGATGTAGCTGCAGGTCATTTTGTTGGTGGTAATCCAGCCCGGGTAATTAAAGAAATTGATAACAGCTAAATTTTAAACTTAATCTTTGAGCTGCTTAAATAAATTTATGGCTGAGGAGGCTAAATTTTGGATACTACAACAATAACAATTATATTTATTGTTCTTTCAGCACTGCTGGCAGTTGTCTTAAGAAAAATTAAAAAAGATAAATGCCTTAAAGATTTTAGAGATGATATCGTCACTTTAGAACTATTAAATGGTCAGCAGTATAAAGGAGAATTAAATTTAAAAAGTTCAGGCTTAAAGTTTAACTATCCAGAGATAATAAAGGATGAAAAAAATCTAAAATTTTTAAGCTTTCTACTTTATAAAAATGAATACCCAGATATTCAGGCAGTTGTCCGCTACCACAAAGACCTAACTGAGGAAGGGAAAAAGTTGAGAGAAGAAGATTTTAAAAAAACTTTTCATCCTTCCCGCTGGCTCCGTCTCAGGCGTTCTATTTTAAATTTTCTAAAAATCATTAAAGATGCTGTTATTGAGATAATAAATTTATTGACCAGTCATTTTTCCAAAACAACTCCTGTTGGAGCAGCTATCAGCAGTAATGACCGCGAAGTTAATAAGATGAAAAATGAGCTCTATGGTCTGGTTGAAACATCCTATGAGCCACTGCTTGAGGATTATATAGGAGAAAGAGTAATTTTAGAGCTTAAAAAAGGCAGTGAATGGGTTAAATATAATGGAGTTTTAAAGGATTATACAGCAGAGTTTATTGAGCTGATTGATGTAGATTATGCCCCGGAGACAAGCGGCAGAATTGATGCAGATTTAATAGTTTTAAGAAAATATGGTATAGTTCGCAATTTAAGTGAGTAGAGATGATCAAACTAAAATTAAAAGGAGTGGTTTTAATGCCATTTATTAAAGTTCAGACCAATCAAAAAGTAAAAAAAGAGGAAGAATTATTAAAAAAATTATCAGCTGAGATGGCAGAGCAGCTTGGAAAGCCAGAATCGTATATTATGACAGCTCTGGAGGCCAATCTAAAGATGACATTTGGCGGTAGTACTGAAAAAACTGCTTTCATTGAAGTTAAAAGTATTGGTCTCAAGCAGTCAATGACGGAAGAACTATCTCAATTTATCTGTGAATTTATTGAACAGGAGCTGGAAATAGAGCAGGATAGAATTTATATTGAGTTTGCTGATGCTCCAGGTGCAATGTGGGGCTGGGATGGAGGCACCTTTTAGATAGGGGGAGGTATTTATGGCAGCACTGATTACAGGTTACTATATAGAAAAAGATTATATTAAAAAATTTGAAAATTTATCCGAGGAAATTTCTAACAAAAATGAAGATTCCTTTAGCTGGTATCACCTTAATGTGCTGGAGACAGAAGCCAAAGATTGGTTAAAAGAAAAAAGCGGTTTATCTGATATTGTAATTAAAGAGCTGATTTCCGAAGAAACCAGACCTCGAGTTTTAAGAGATGAAGACGGAATTCTGCTCAACCTGCGGGGCTTAAATTTAAATCCTGACTCAGATGAAGAAGATATGGTTTCTCTGCATCTGTGGATCGAGCCCGGCAGAATAATTACCACCCGCAGTGAGCGGGTATTTACCATTGATGATATTGATAAGAGTTATCAGAGTGGAGACGGCCCCCGGAATACTGCCGATTTTTTAATCAGAGTGCTTGATGGGATAATTGACCGGATTAGTGATTATATCTATGATATTGAAGAGCAGATTGATAAAATGGAAGAAGAAGTTTTAACAGCTGAAAGATCTAAACTTCGCTCAATGATTTCAGAAAAGAGAAGAGAAGCTGTTATTATCAGGCGCTATATAGTACCTCAGAGAGAATCAATGGCCCGGTTATATAAAGAAAAAATTGCCTGGCTGGATGAAGATGATAAAGAATATATTTATGAATTTTCTAACCGCTCAATTCGCCAGATTGAAGAGCTGGATACAATTCGTGATCGGGCAGCTTTGGTTCAGGAAGAATTAAATAATAAGATAAATGATCAGATGAATAGAACAATGTATATTCTTTCTATAGTTGGTAGTATCTTTTTACCCTTGGGTTTTTTAACCGGCTTATTTGGAATTAATATTGGTGGGATGCCCGGGACTGAAAGCAGTGCAGCTTTTGGGATTTTTTCAGTTTTAATGCTGGTGATTATTGGAATTGAATACTGGCTCTTTAAACGGAATGACTGGATTTAATCCACCTTAGATGTTAAAATTTTATAATAG
>NZ_QBLR01000393.1:0-2724 GCF_003070835.1 Halanaerobium sp.
CCAGAAAAAGATCACGTAGCTGTTAAAGTTCCTGTTTTCTCATTTTCCAAATTAACTCAGGTTGACACCAATCTGGGTCCAGAAATGAAATCAACTGGGGAAGTCTTGGGGCTTGCTGAAACTTATGAAAAAGCATTGTATAAAGGACTAATTGGAGCCGGTCTAGAAATTCCAAGAGAGGGTACAATTTTAGCTACAATAGCAGATAAAGATAAGAAAGAAGCAGTCGACTATATTAAAGATTTTGCAGAGCTTGGTTTTAAGATTGCTGCGACAGAAGGAACAGCTGCTGCTTTAAAAGAAAAAGGACTGGAAGTAGATATAGTAAAAAAATTAGGAGAAGGCTCACCTGATTCTTTGGAGCTGATTTCTGATGATAAGGTTGATTTAGTAATCAATACTCTTACAAAAGGTAAGGTTCCAGAAAGAGACGGTTTTAAAATCAGAAGATCGGCAGTGGAGATGGGAATTCCTTGTCTGACCTCGCTAGATACAACACATGCTATGCTCAAAGTTTTAAAAGAAATAGAACATGGTGAAAGAATTGAATATAAGGCCCTACAGGATTATCAGAAATAAATAATTAAATTCATTGTACCGGCTGTTGGATATTATTTTTCAACAGTCGGTATCATATTTTTTAGAAAAGCATTAAAAGATTAGAAAATAAAAACAATAAAATAAAGGAGAAATACTATAATTAAAGAATAATAGTCTTAACAGTATTTTATTATAAAATTTCAAAATTTTCATAATATTAGATTTAACAATAGATTTTTGAGATTGGAGGAATAAAAATGAAAGAAAATGAAAATTCATTTATCGGTGAGATTTTATTAGAAAAAAACTTGATTACAAAATCAGACTTAAATAAAGCACTTAAAATCCAGAAAGAATCAGGGGGCTTAATTGGAGAAATTTTAATTTCTGAAGGTCTGGTTAGAGCAATTGACTTTTACCAGGCTTTAGCAGATAAAATTGGTTTAGAGTTTGGCAGTGATAATTTAGAAAAATACAAAGAATTCATTGATCTTAATCTAATTAATAGTTTCGAACTTGAAACTTATATTATTAATCAGTTTTTATTGTTAAAAAAAGAAAATAATAAGCTAAAAATTATGGTCACCAGACAAAATAATAAAGAGGTAAAAAGGATTATAAGGAGAAAATTTTCTGATGTAGAAGTTGAAGAATTATTGATTACAAATAGAGACTTAAGAATGATTTTAGAAAGCATCTATAAGGATGAAATGGTTAAAGAAGCTGTTGAAGGATTATTTTATCGTCATCCTGAAGAATCAGCATCCAGAGTTTTTACAAAATCACAAATAATATTTTTTATTTTATTAACTGCTGCTTTTGTTTATTCTTTTATTTACTACCGAAGTGCTAGTATCAATTTTTTGCTTTATTTCTTTAATCTATTGTTCATGGGATCTATTTTATTTAAATTTGTTTTAAGCATAATCGGTGCTCTGCAGGAAAGAGAAGAGTTTATTACCAAGGAAGAAGTGGAATCACTAGATGAAAAAGAATTACCGATTTATAGTATTTTAGTTCCAGTATATAAAGAACCAAAAGTTATTGGAACCTTGATTCAGAACTTAAAAAAATTAGATTATCCCAGTTCAAAATTAGATATTTTATTTTTATTTGAAGAAGATGATTTAGAAACTATCAATAAGGCAAAAGAAGCACATCCACCTGATAACTGGAATTTTATTTATATACCGGAAAGTCATCCTCAGACTAAACCTAAGGCCTGCAACTATGGGCTGAAGGAAGCAAGAGGAGAATATTTAACAATTTATGATGCAGAAGATATGCCAGAACCAGATCAGCTGAAAAAAGCATATATTGCATTCCAGAAATCTGATGATAAAGTTATTTGTTTTCAGTCAGCTTTAAATTATTTTAATCGTAAGGATAATTTACTAACTAAATTATTTACTCTAGAGTATTCTTATTGGTTTGATTACATGCTGCCTGGTTTAGATGCACTTAAATTACCAATCCCTCTTGGTGGTACTTCAAATCATTTTAGGATTGAAAAGTTAAGAGAATTGGGAGGCTGGGATCCTTTCAATGTTACTGAAGATGCTGACCTTGGAATTAGGGCAAATGCTAGAGGATATAAGGTTGGTATTTTAAATTCTACGACTTATGAAGAAGCTAATAATAAAGTTAAAAACTGGATTAATCAACGATCACGCTGGCAGAAAGGGTATTTACAGACTTTTTTAGTTCATAATCGACAGCCGTTAAAATTTATTCAAAGTGTAGGCCTGAGAGGTTGGTTTACCCTGCAGATATTCATCGGAGGTAGTGTGTTAACTCATTTAGTTGCTCCATTCTTTTGGTTGTTATTTTTAGTTTGGTTGTTAAGTGGTATGGCTTTTGCAGCTGAATATCACGTTGGATTGCTCTTATATATTTCCTTGTGGAATTTATTATTTGGTAATTTTTTAGGAATTTATTTATCTACAATGGCGGTTTTTAAAAGAAAATACTATGATTTGGTTATTTATGCATTACTTAATCCGATTTATTATTTATTACAGTCATTTGCAGCCTGGAAAGCTTTAAAACAGCTGTTTTTTAATCCTTTTTATTGGGAAAAAACTGAGCACGGATTAACTGAAAAAGAGGTGAGTGATGATGTTGATTTTTAAATTAATTATATTTTCATTTGCTAATTATTTTTTAACTGAATACTTTAAAGAA
>NZ_QBLR01000394.1:0-2723 GCF_003070835.1 Halanaerobium sp.
AGAAAATATTGAAATTTCAAGGTGCAAAAGCACTTTTACAAGTGCGAAGTTTGAGTTTAATACTATAAATAAATTAAGTTGTTCAGTTTGCAATCTTGTTCTTCTAACTTCAAGACTCGAATTATGGAAAGGGGAATTATTATTATATATCCAATGAATATCATTACTGTCATTTATATGGGGCTCCGGTTTGCTTTCAAATCTAAAAAAATCATTAGGTGCATTATAATGATAGTTGTATTCTTGAACCTCATATATCTCATTATCTATATGACCAAATTCATTATTTATAATTAATTCAAATCCATTAATAAATTTAATTCTACTTTTTTCTTTAAATGACAAAGCAATTAATTCTCCATTTGTGTTTAATCTTTGTTCTATTTCTAAATTTTCATTTTCTATGATCCTACTATCAGATAAAAAATCATTCAATTTCATTAAATATATTTCAACATTAACACCCATACAACCAGGTCCTAAATAGAAAAAAAGACGACCTTGAATATAAGCCGTCTTCTTCATCGTTCATCTCATATTCGCTTGGTTTTTTTGATTTCTGATTAACTTCATACTCAAACGCCCATTTTGCCGCTTCATAATCATCATCAATAATATTTTCATCTTGTTTATAATGAAAATAAAAATATTCAGAACTGAACCCATATTTTTCTTCAAATTCTTTAAGTTGATTAGAGGAATATTTAGGTTCTGTAACTTTATTTATCTTCATATTCATCCTCCTTTAGCAAGTTTATAACCTATAACTTATTATACAACAGATTAGACCTTAAAATCAAAAAAGATTACCTATTGTTTAATTAATTCACTAAAAATAAAAAAATACCTTTAATAATATCAGTTTAAACCTAAAAATAATGCGAGAATATCTCTTTATCTGGAAATGCCTAAAATTCTATAGAAATATCTAATCTTAAGGAAACAGTCTTCGATACTCTTTTTTTTGCGTCCATTTATTCATCGACATCTACCCCAGCCAAAAAAGACAGATCCTTATTGATTTTTTCTTCTGGTAAGAGTTCCATTTCATCATTATCAATTATTAGAGCTTTTAAATTACTCAATTTCACATGCTTTGTTCTTTTCTGCCATCTCTCTCCAATTTTGTGTTTTTTTATTTGATATAGAATTCCTCTTTCTGGATTGCGAGCAGCAATATCAAGCCAATCTCTTGTTTCTTTTTCAGTTAATAATTCAATTTCAAATAATCTTAAAATAATCGTTTTGAACGGCACTGCAAAAATATCCATTAACTTTATTATTTTCAATATAGTTAGATCAGCAGATTTTTTTATTTTCAAAAGATTAAGCTGTTTGTTTAAAACATCTTTAGGCACCAATAATAATGCTGCAAAGAGATTAGCTTTACTTTCTTCTAGATCAAGTTCTTTATCCTCATCGATTGTTTCTAAATCTAAAAATTCTCTTTTTCCATTAACTAAGTAGTGATATAGTTCGAGAGCAGCAGTAAAAATTTGTTTTTCAAATGGTAAAAAAGTATTAATATAGATAAAGTTTTCTCCCCGATATTCAAACAAAAAGCCGCAAAAATCTTCATCTTCAACAGGAAACATAATAATGCTTAGATCCTCAATATTTTCTAAAACTCTAAAAATATCATCCTGAAGTATTAAATCATCGGAACCTACAAATTCATTTTGAAAATATAGCACCTCTTTTTCTACTGCTTTAAAAATATCAGGACTAACTTTCTTAATTGTTTTATCTAAAATAATCAATTCATTCACCTACTCATTTAGTATGTTGTTAAATTCTTCCTGGATGTCACGGTGAAATATTATTAAATCCATTGCTTTTTTAGCTGTTTTTAAGCCTTCCTCTGCTGCTTTCGTCTTCACACTGCCCATAAATGCAACTACAGGATCTTCTGATAATTCTTGATCTTCTTCCATTAGTTCATTAACATCAAGGTTTAATATTTGAGCAATTTCTTTAATTTCTGTAAGAGTAATATTTTTTCTACCATGTATAATCTTATTAATCATTTGACGTGAGGTCCCTAATCTTTCAGCTAAATCAGTTTGGCTCATTGATATTTCATCTAATTTTATTTGTATTTTCTGACCTACAATTCTATTTAAATCTTTCACTCTTAACACCTCCTACTGCAATTATAACACTTAAAGCTGCTTTTAGCAATTATTTGTTTACTTTATTTTATAAATTAATAGATATGTAAATGTTTTGTTTACAAAATTACATCTAGAATTAGCCTGGATTTAATTGAACACAAGAGCTACCCAGATAAAGAAGTCTCGCTTCAACTGCTGAAATACATGATGGATTGTCAATCCTTTTTAAAACAAAACAATTCTGTCAAACTGCCAGTGATCATAACTTTCTTGATTCACCATGGGGGAAAGAGGTATAATATAGATGTGAAATTTAATTTAATTATCCCCGAAAGGAGTGAAATTTTAATGTCCACAGCTGATAAATTGCGTGAGGAAGTTGACATCCTCCTCGCCTGTTCCTATTGTCACGAACGAGGATTCCTAAAAGAAACTTGCGAGGTTGCCGAATGATTAGAGGATAGTCTATTTCTAGTAGTCCAATATGACTTCGACTTCAGGCTGTGCCACCAGCCCTCCTGAGATAGCCGACTATGCATTCTAATAGCATAATCCTAGTATTATTCTTACTAATCTAGGCACTCAGGCACTTAGACTATTACCATCTAA
>NZ_QBLR01000395.1:0-2717 GCF_003070835.1 Halanaerobium sp.
CTGTAATGTTATTACAGGGAAGGTTAGAATTTAAAATGTAAATCAGGAGTCAGGAGACCTGCCTTTTATATAATCTACAATTGGCCTCGGGAACAGGTTGCAGGTGGATAATCATTAGTTTTTTTACTAAAGCTAACCAGACTATCAATTTATTTAGCTTTAATTATGATTATATACTTTAAATCTCAACCCTTAGGTTGAGATTTTCTTGTTATATATAGCTTTTTAAGGAGTTAAAAAAATGAAGAATAAAACTGGAACTTTAATGATTCAAGGCACTTCTTCTGATGCTGGTAAAAGTCTTTTTGTTACTGCTTTATGCAGGATTTTTGCCAGAAAAGGAATAAAAACTGTACCTTTTAAGGCCTGGAATATGTCTCTTAATTCATACATAACGAAAAATGGCAAAGAAATTGGCATAGCGCAAGCTTTACAGGCGAGAGCTGCTTTTAGAGAAGCCTCTGTAGATATGCAGCCAATTTTAGTTAAAGCGATGGGAGACGGCCAGACCCAAATTGTTATTAATGGTGAAGTGGATAAGAATATTAATTATCAAAAAAACAAAAAAAAATATCTTGAAATTTATGAGAGCACAATTAAGGATTCATTAAAAAGATTGAGAAAAGATAATGAGCTGATAATTATTGAGGGAGCAGGAAGTCCTGCAGAAATTAATAGAACTACACCTGATTTTGCTAATATGTTTACAGCAGAAATTTATAATTCTCCAGTGCTTTTAATCAGCAGTATTGAAAAAGGAGGCTGTCTTGCTTCTTTAGTTGGAACTTTAAAACTCTTATCTCCAGTCCATAAAAAGTTGATAAAAGGATTGATAATCAATAAATTTCGGGGAGATTATAATTTGTTAAAACCTGCAGTTAAGTTTTTAGAGGATTATACAGAAAAAGAAGTTATGTCTGTTTTACCATATCTTAAAAGTCTTAATTTACCAGAAGAAGATTCTGCTTCTTTAAACTTAAATAATTATGGAGAAAATTCTAAAAAATTAAAAATCGCTGTAATAAGATTACCTCACATGTCAAATTTTAGTGATTTTAATAGTTTGAAAATGGAAACTGGTCTAAAACTTGAATATATTAAAAACAACCAAGAATTACTTAATTTTGATTTAATAATTATACCAGGAACTAAAACAACCACTAAAGATCTTGATTTTTTAAAGAAAAGCGGATTGGCAGCCGAAATTAAAAAAGCTAATAAAGCCGGAATTATGATAATTGGTATTTGTGGTGGATTCCAAATGCTCGGACGAAAACTAATTGATAAATATGGAACAGAAGGAGATATAAAAAAAATAAATGGACTTGGATTACTAGATATTAATACAGTATTTTTAAATAAAAAAACTACTCATCAAGTAAAAGTGAAAATCAATTTAACTCAGCAGCTTGAAAATTTGATGTCTAGATTTAACCCTCAAGAGTTTTTTTTAGGGTATGAAATTCATATGGGTCAGACAGAGTATTTAAATGGGACTGAAGAATTATTCAGAATAATAAAGAGATCTAACATAAAAGTAAATTTAAAAGATGGTGCAGTTAATCAGGCTGGAAATTGTTTTGGAAGTTATCTGCATGGATTATTTGATAATGATAATTTTCGCAGTGCACTTTTAAATAAATTAGGAAATAAGCAATCTATGGGGGAAGAACAAAAAAGTTATAACTATCAAAAAGAAATTGAAAATAATCTTGATAGATTAGCAGATATGGTTGAAAAAAATATAGATATTAATAAATTATTAAAATTAAGTAGAGGTGATTAAATGGCAGATTCAGTTATGATTCAGGGTACAGCTTCAGATGCCGGCAAAAGTATTTTAGCAGCTGCTCTATGCAGAGTACTGGCTCAGGATGGATATAAAACAGCTCCCTTTAAATCTCAAAACATGTCTTTGAATTCTTATATTACAAAAGAGGGTCAGGAAATTGCAATTGCCCAGACAGTACAGGCAGAGGCAGCAAAAGTAGAAGCAGAAGTTAATATGAGTCCAATTTTGATGAAGCCTATCGCCGATGATATGTCTCAGATAATCTTAAAGGGAAGAGTATTTAAAAATATGAAGGCTGCTGATTATTTTTCCCAAAAAGAGAAGTTACTTAAAATTATAAGAGAAGCCCTTGCTGAATTAAAAATGGATTATGATCTTTTAGTTTTAGAAGGTGGGGGTAATCCGGCTGAAGTAAATTTAAGAGATAAGGATCTTGTTAATATGAAAGCAGCAGAAATAGCTGATGCGCCAGTGATTTTAGTTGCAGATATTGATAAAGGTGGAGTTTTTGCTTCAATTGTTGGAACTCTGGATTTGCTTACTGAAAAAGAAAGAAAGAGAGTTAAAGGAATAATAGTCAATAAATTTAGAGGTGATCCTGCTGCTTTTAAATCTGGAGTAGAGTTGATAGAAAAATATTCTAATAAAAAAGTATTGGGAGTTATGCCATATTTAGAAAAACTTAATTTACCTTCAGAAGATAGTTTGCAGCAAGAAATTTATAGTAATCAGAACTACAAGGTTGATATTGCAGTTATTGCCTATCCAGGGATGTCAAACTTTACAGATTTTGATTATTTTAAAACTGCAAAAGATATTCAGCTTAGATATGTAAAAAAGGAAATGGAGCTGGGAGATCCTGATTTAATTATACTGCCTGGTTCTAAAACTACTATTAGTGACTTAGAATTTTTATATGAATCAA
>NZ_QBLR01000396.1:0-2713 GCF_003070835.1 Halanaerobium sp.
GGAAGCAAGGTTGGCTACTACATGTGTTTTGACAATAATTCCTTTTAGTTTCTTATTCTCATCTAGCACTGGCAGTGGTGTGTCAATATCTGCAATTTTTGAAAATAGATCATTAACACTTTCTTCAGGTTCTGCCAGAGGCACATCCTTTATGATCTCATCAAGGTTTTCTTTGTTTTTATTAATTGATTCTACCACATCTTCAATTGTAACTATGCCTCTATATTTTCTATTCTCTCCCAGAACAAAGATACTACTTAGTTCATTATGACGCATTTTGTGTAGAGCAGTTCTCAGGCCATCCTGCTTATATAATACAGCTTCTGGCTTATCCATAATATCTTCCGCTGTTAAAACACGGGAACGATTAACATCCTGAACAAATTCTGCCACATAATCATTTTCAGCATTTGTCAAAATCTCTTCGTGATTTCCTACCTGGACAATTTCTCCATCTTTCATGATAGCAATTCTATCACCAAGTTTTAATGCTTCATCCAGATCATGAGTAATAAAAACAATTGTTTTATCTATATGTTCATATAGCTCCAGCAGTTTATCCTGCATATCTTTTTTAATCAGCGGGTCTAAAGCACTAAAAGGCTCATCCATCAGCAGTATATCAGTATCAACTGCCAGTGCCCGGGCAAGTCCAACCCGCTGCTGCATTCCACCACTGAGCTGATCCGGCATTTGGTCTTCATAACCCTCCAGACCAACCTGATTAAGAGCAGTCATCGCCTTTTCTTTTCTTGTTTTCTTATCTGCACCTTCAATTTCTAAACCAAATTCAGCATTTTCTAAAACAGTTCTGTATGGGAAAAGAGCAAAATGCTGAAAAACCATTCCGAACTTTTCTTTTCTAAACTCCCTCAGCTCTTCTTTATTTAGATCCATAATATCTGTCCCATCAACCGCAACTGATCCAGAAGTCGGTTCTACCAATCTGTTAATACAGCGTAATAGTGTTGATTTACCACTGCCGGAGAGCCCCATGATTACAAATATTTCTCCTTCTTCAACTTCAAAACTGGCCTTATTGATTCCAACAGTAGCCCCAGTCTTTTCTAAAATATCATTTTTGCTCATACCATCTTTGAGCAGTTCAATTTCTTTCTGACCATTACCATTGAAAATCTTATAGAGATTTTTTGCTTTTATTTTCAATATTTTCACCTCTCTATTTTATTTTTGGTTAAAATTAATCTGACACAAAAAAAGGTTTAGAAGATGTTCTTTGCGAACAAATTCTAAACCATATATTCAAAATTATGATTAGTTGTTATCAGCACAACATCCTCGCTGATAATAACCCAGGATAAAATTAACCTACTTGCTAACTTCTATAAAAGAATAACAAACTAAGTCCTGTCTGTCAAACTAACGGTTAAATTAAAAATTATCTTTATATTTCTAATTTATTTAATTATAAGGGCAGCCAATTAATTACAGACTGAATCATTTGACTTTAACTTCTGCCTGAGATATACTAAGAGAGCTGACTAAAAAATTAATATTTTATAACTTAATAGATAATATAGCAACTAAGCCCTGACTATATAAATGTAGTCAGGGTTTTTTAGCGTCTACGTATAAGTATAGATTTATCAACCTGATGCAGTATTATTTGTTAAGAAAATTGTGTGGTTGGTAGATTTAGTATAAGAATATAATAAAAAAGGAAGTGGAAGTTAATTTGCAAAAGATTAAATTTAATGAATTAGATGTATCAGATGAAATTTTAAAAGCAGTTGAAGAAATGGGTTTTGAGGAAACTACACCGATCCAGACTAATGCTATCCCGGCAATACTTAATGGTAAAGATATTGTTGGACAGGCTCAAACAGGTACTGGTAAAACAGCAGCCTTTGGTATCCCTCTTTTAGAAGAAATGGATGCTGACAATAAAGATCCTCAGGCAATTATACTCTGTCCTACAAGAGAACTTGCCATTCAGGTATCAGAAGAATTAAAAAGGCTGGCAAAATATAAAAAGAGGATTTATACTCTCCCTATTTATGGTGGTCAGTCAATTGGCAGACAAATTAAAGCCTTAAATAAAGGAGTTCAGATTGTTATTGGTACTCCTGGTAGAGTAATGGATCATATTCGTCGTAAAACTTTAAAACTGGACAATATAGATTATTTTGTGCTTGATGAAGCTGATGTTATGTTAGATATGGGCTTTATTGATGATATAGAAACTGTATTAAGAGACATTCCAGATGATAGACAGACTCTCTTCTTTTCTGCAACTATCCCTCAGTCAATAAAAAAATTGAGCAAAAAATATCAGAATAACTCGGAGTTTTTGAGAGTTGCTCATGAAAAATTAACTGTACCTTCTATTGATCAGTATTATTATGAGATTAGACGAAACGATAAACTTAAAGCCTTAACTAGAATTCTTGATTTAAGCAGTCCAGAACTGGCTATCGTTTTCTGTAATACCAGAAGAATGGTAGATGATTTAAATATTAAACTTCAGGCACGCGGTTACTTATCTGATGCCATCCATGGTGGTTTAAATCAAAATCAGCGTGATCGAGTAATGAATAAATTTAGAAATGGAATTATAGAAGTTCTGGTTGCTACAGATGTTGCCGCCCGGGGTATTGATGTAGAAGATGTTGAAGCAGTATTTAACTATGATTTACCTCAGGATACTGACTATTACGTCCACAGAATTGGTCGTACAGGTAGAGCAGGAAAA
>NZ_QBLR01000397.1:0-2712 GCF_003070835.1 Halanaerobium sp.
CTGGAGGATATAATGATCTGGCTGCAGAGCTGCAGCGGGCCTGGGAAAATGATCTCAGGCTGCCGCAGGAGCTTGTGACACTGGAAGTTTATAAAAAAATATTTTGCTTAAACTAATTAAAAACTAAGACTTAGGAGGATTTGTATTAATGGATAAACAGGAAATAATTATTGATTTATATTCAGAAGAAAGTTTAAAAGAACATAACTTAGATTTTAAGAATAAAAATCAGTCAGATATTATGGCTGATATCAGCCGGTTAATGAATCGGACATCTGGTGAGACAAGATATAAACTGTATGATGTGGGACGCAATGATTCCTGTCCCTGCGGCAGTGGTAAAAAGTACAAAAAATGTTGTAGCCGAGTTAGAGCAGAACATACGGAAGAATATTATATAGAAAAATTATCTGAGACTAATGATTTAGACCAGGCCTATAAAATTTTAATTGAAGCAGAAAAGAATCATCCTCTAGATATCCGATTTATAGTAGAATTAATATTAGTCTCTACTAAGAAAAGGGATTTAGAAGTTACTCAAGAAAAACTGCTTAAACTTTGGCGCTTGATTGGCTTGAAAATGGGAGAAAATCTGCTCTTCTTGCTGCTGAGATTGTTAATTCAGAAAGAAGATATTGAACAAATTAGTAAGATCGAATATAATCTGGATCCAGAAGACATCAATAATCCAGATCTTTTAATAATGTTTGCCTTACTTAATGCTATGAATTATAATTTTCAGCTGGCAGTTAAATATCTAAATAGAGCTTTGGAAAAAGAAGAGGAGCTCCAAAATATTGAAGCTTTAATGCATGTTATGTTAACTATTTATGAGGCTGAAAAGTATGAGCTGATGTTTGAAGTCTGGCTGGATAATTTTAAAACCCTAAATCAGCTGGTAGATCAGTATGGGCTTGAAAAAATTCCTTTAGTCAGCACACTCAGGTTTCTATTAATCAACAGCTTTGGTTTTGAAACTGATAAGGAATTTAATTCTAAAAATGAAATTAAAAAACTGGCTGATATCTTTTTAAAGCTGAATGAAAATATAGAAGCAATTGATGATCAATTAGATCAGAATGAGGTAGATGATCTTTTAACTGAGATTGACTCTGTGCTGGATGAGATCGCCTATGATTCAGTATTATATTTGATGCTGCTGGAAGGGTTAATTGGAATTGAATACTATTCAGCTGCCGAAAAATATTTTCAAAAAGCTGCAGACTATAATAATCAAAACTCGGAATTTTTGTTATTAAAAGCTCACTATAATTATTATCAAAATAATTTAGAGCAGGCAAAAGAAGATATTGAGCAGTCATTAAAATATTATCAGGAGAAATCAGGATTTGAAAAAGATGATTTAATGGTCACTAAATTATTAATTTTAACTGCTCTTGAAGAATTTAATCAAGTGGTTGAACTATTAAAAAAAATAAAAGCTGAGACAAAGATTCCCCTGATATCTGCTTTAACTAAAGGTCTAAGCTCCCATCCAATAAGTACTTATGTAAAATTATTTAACGTATTAATTAAATTGAAAGAACCAGGCCTTTTTGATCAAAAAAAATTATATACTGCTGCTTTATATAATATTTTTGTAAAAAGGGATATGCTGAGTCTTGAGCTGGATGAAACAAAAGATGATTTTGAGGAAGTACTGGCTGAGATGCCGGAGAAATATGATAATCAGCTGGCTCAAATGGCAGAAATTTATCTAAAAAGCGAACAGCTAAGTGAAGAGGAAAGTTTAAAAGAACTTGCAAAAATTAATCAGAAGCAGGTGGAATTTACTGAAGAAGCTGAGATTAAATTTGAATATAATTTAAAACTAAAAAACTATGACTATCTCTTAGAAGAAAAATATTTTGCAGAAGAAAAAAATCTGCTTCAGTCGGGTGATTTTGCTTTTTATAAGATGATAGCTCTGTTAAATAAAGAAGGTATAGAAACAGCACTTGATTTTTTAACAGATCTTAATGCAGCAGAAGGTATGAGAATTTTTCAAAGAATGATGCAGGAGGGTGAAAGCTTTTTAGAAGAAGACAGACTTCTAGAAGACCTTAAAAATAAGGAGATATTTTAATAGAATAGATTGGAATTAAGATAGCAGTTCCTCTTCCAGGGAGCTGCTTTTCTAATTGGTACACAGCCCCTGCAGTTTATGTTATAATGAATTAGACTGGATTTGCTTATTTTCTGTCCTAAGAATTTCTGATAAATTTTAGTCAAACGCTTGACTAATAAAAAAATAGTAAGCAATAAAGAGTAAATTTTTTTCGAGTTAAAAAGCCCCTTTAGTTCAATATTTTTGATATAATAGAATAAAGATACAAAAATATTTTTTCGTATGATAAGGCTGTTGTATGATAAAGGAGTAAAAAAATTAAAATTATTAAGATCCAGCAAAAAAAAAGAGAAATGCTAATTGTAATAAAAATCTATAAGTAGAAATAAAATATTAAAGATTTTAGCTTATATAATTCTGCAATTAATTTTTACTCTTTATTGCTGCTCAATTTATTTTCAGCTTGACTAAAAATTAAAATAGCCGATTCATCCCCGCCCATTAACATAAGCTTTTTAAAAAAACTATTAGATTTGACGTAACGTATATTACAGCAGGAGGTTATAAAAATGAAAATTGTAGTTTTAGATGGTTATGCAGTTAATCCTGGTGATTTAAGCTGGGATAAGATTAGTGAATTAGGG
>NZ_QBLR01000041.1:0-21696 GCF_003070835.1 Halanaerobium sp.
GTCCATAAGAGCAGTAATAAGTATTATTAAGTTGAATTTTTCAATTGTTCTTTAATCAATACTAAAACAAACGCTTATAACCTTATAATTTCACTTAATGAGCAAATTAATTAAATCTGGAGGTGGATAATTACAGAAAAAGTTGAATCACAGCTTGATCAGATTTAGGATTCAAAATTTATAATTATAAGGGAGAGGAAAAAATGAAGAAATTTACAAAAGTATTTTTTCTAACAGTTTTAATTCTGAGTATTTCACTAACTGCTTTTGCCGGAGCTGGAGAAGAGGCGGCTAAAAATCCTAATTCAGGAATTATTCTTTTTTCAGAATCTGGAATTACTGAATTTAACGAAGCACCTATGTTAAAAGAGAAAGTTGAAGCCGGTGAATTACCACCTGTAGAAGAGAGATTACCTAAAAATCCGGTTGTTGTTCAGCCTGAAGAAGCAGTTGGTAAATATGGCGGCAGTATGACATTTACTCAGTTTGGACCGGATGGTCTTGGAGTAAATGGCCATGTATTAGTGGAAACTCCTTTACTTAAAAATAGAGACTTTGATAATTTAATGACAATTCCTAACTTTGCTAAGGACTGGGAATACAGCAATGGAGGTAAAACTTTTACTCTTTATTTAAGAGAGGGTGTTAAGTGGTCAGATGGTAATGAGCTGACAAGTGAAGATGTAATGTTCTGGTACAATGATATTTTACTAAATGATGCTTTAACTACTGCAGTACCTATTACTTTCCGTCCCGGGGGCGAGATTATGGAAGTTAAGGCTGTTGATGATTATACAATAGAATTTAATTTTGCAATACCATATTATACCTTCCATGAAAATATGGATGCAACCTGGTATGCAGGTCTGGAGTTTTTTCCACCTTCTCATTATATGAAACAGTTCCACGCAGATTATAATGACAATGCTGAAGAGCTTGCTAAAGAAGCAGGTTTTGACAGCTGGGTCCAGTATTTTAACAATAGATTATCCTGGGAATTCTTTAATCCTAAACCGGTTGGCAGACCTGTTTTAGCTGCCTGGGTTGTAAAGCAGGTTACTCCGACTGGAAGAATCTATGAGCGTAATCCATATTACTTTAAAGTAGATACAGAAGGTAATCAGCTGCCGTATATTGATGAGCAGAGGACAATTTATACCCCAGATGCTCAGGCAAGGTTAATGAATGTATTATCTGGTGAAATTGATTATATTAGTTCATTCCTTTCATTTTCTGATTACCCTACCTTAAAAGCAAGTGAAGAAGATGGCGGTTATAGTGCCTGGATTGGTGACTCACTGTGGGCCAGCCGGGTGACATTTTCAGTGCAGCAGCAGCCTGTTAATGCCAAAGATATGTGGGAAATATTAGGGGATGTTAGATTCCGTAAAGCTCTTTCCTATGCACTGGACAGAACTGAAATTAAGGATCTTGTTTTTATGGGTCAGGGTCAGGAAAGACAGCTAACATATCATCCTGGTACAGTTGCTGATTCCGCCTATAATAAAGAATGGGCTACAGCTTATGCTGAATATAATCCAGAAGAAGCAAAAGCATTATTAGATGAGATGGGTGTTGTTGATCAAAATGGTGATGGCTGGAGAGATAAACCTAATGGTGATGATCTCTTATTACAGCTTCTTGCTAACTCAAGCCGCAGTGTGGCGATGTCAACTGCAGAAATGGCAAAGGGGTTCTGGAATGACATAGGAATTAATGTCAACATGGATTCAGTGGAAGAAGGTTTATTCTTTACTGAAATTTGGGAAGGGAGAACTCAAATTTCTACAACCTTTATGACAGGATCTCTACCTCCATGGGATCAGTATGTACCTGCAGAAGATACTTATAATGCCTATGGAAACTGGTTCCTTGACTATGATCCTTACACACAAACCAGAACAGCTGCAGCCAAAATTCCGGAGGCCAGAAAAAAACTTGCTGTAAAGCCACCTCAGGAAATAATTGACTGGTATACTGCTGGTCATTCAGTAGATCATGTAAACCAGGAAGAAAGAAATAAATTGTACAGAAAGATTGGTAATTATGTTAACGAATATCTGCCGTCTATCGGTACTGTAGGTATGGCAGGACATGTTGGTGTTTCTAAAAATGGACTTAAAAACTTAAGAAAAGTAGGAGACAACCCCAGTGTTGGTGCAACTAGAAATGCTTATGTTGAGCAGTTTTACTGGGAAAACCCTGCAGAACATTAATTGGTATTGATTAATTAGATAGGTATCAATAAATTGTCAGGTGCTGATTGAAGCATCTGACAATTTTTAAATAAAACTTTTTAACAGATTTATTTTGACTATTTTATTGAGGGAGGGAAAAAATATTGTTAAATTTTATTTTAAGAAGAACTCTCATTATTATCCCGATGATAATTTTAATTTCAATTATTTCATTTTTAATAATTACTCTTCCACCGGGAAGTTATATAGATTCTTATCTGGCTAATCTGCAGCAGATGGGAGGAGAAGTTGAACAGAGTAGAGCGGAATCAATTAAAGAAAGATATGGCTTAAATGATCCAATATATCTGCAGTACTGGAAATGGGTTAAAGATTTTCCTAAAGGTGATTTTGGGATGGCCTTTAGTGAGGAAAGACCGGTAATTGATATAATTCAGGAAAGAATAGGGTATACAATTTTGATTTCGACTTTAACTCTTTTATTTACCTGGATTTTGTCAATTCCAATCGGTATTTATTCTGCGGTTAAACAGTATTCTTTTGGAGACTATTTCTTTACATTTTTCGGCTTTTTAGGAGTGTCTATTCCTAACTTTTTACTGGCTATAATAATTATGTTTTTAGGATTGCGTTATTTTGGTGTTAATCTATCAGGTTTAATGCCGGTGGAATTTATGGGTGAGCCCTGGGGATTGATGAAAATCATCGAAGTTTTAAAAAGAATCTGGGTGCCGGTGGTGGTAGTTGGTACAGCAGGTATGGCAGGACTGATTAGAATTATGAGGGCAGAAATGCTTGATCAGCTCAGACAGCCATATATCCAGATGGCCAGGTCCAAGGGAGTTGACGAAATTAAAGTAATTATTAAGTATGCTGCCAGAATAGCGGTAAATCCCCTGATTAGTACAATTGGCTGGCTGCTGCCTCAAATTATCTCAGGTGGTACAATAGCTGGTATAGTTTTAGGCCTGCCTACTTTAGGTCCTAAACTTTATAATGCACTTAAAATTCAGGACATGTATTTGGCAGGAACAATAATATTTTTCAATATTGTATTAATCTTAATTGGTACGCTCTTATCAGATATTTTACTTGCCATGGTAGATCCAAGAATTCGTTATGATTGATCAAATGAAGGGAGGTCATTTAATTGAAAAATGATTCAGGTGAAGGAAAAATTACTAAAGATCAGGATATAGTGATGAGCAATCCTTTTAAAGCTAAATCTCACTGGCAGCTGATGTGGGAAGAATTTAAAAATCACAAACTGGCAATGGGCGGTATAATTATCTTAATTCTTTTATATACAAGTGCACTTTTTGCAGGTTTTTTGACACCATATGATCCAAATGAAAGATTTTCTGAATTTCAAAATATAGCTCCCATGCAGATTAAATTTTTTGATGAAAATGGACTGACTGCTCCTTATGTTCATCCTATTGAAGGCAAAAGAAACATGGAAACCTTAGCTATGGAATATACAGTGAACAAAAATAAAAAGATTCCCATTAATTTTTTATATGAATCTAATGATACATATAATTTTGTTGGTTTATTTAAAACAAACTTGAAATTGTTTGGTTCTGATAAAACTCAAATCTTCTTATTTGGAACTGATGGTCTGGGCAGAGATATTTTTACGAGGACTATCCACGGTGCTCGTTTATCCCTAACTGTTGGACTTATTGGTATTGCAGTGAGTCTGGTTCTCGGTTTATTTTTCGGCGGTATTTCTGGTTATCTGGGTGGTATGGTTGATAACTTTATTCAGAGAGTTATAGAATTTACTTTGGCTATTCCTAAAATACCGCTCTGGATGGGACTCGGTGCTGCCTTACCTCAGGACTGGAGTGTTATTCAGGTTTATTTTGCAATTACAGTAATTTTATCACTGACGGGCTGGGTTAGTATGGCCAGAGTTCTGCGCGGTCAGATTTTATCATTAAAAGAAGAAGATTTTGTTAAAGCAGCCAGAGCTGCTGGAGCTAAAAGTGGTAGGATAATTAGTAAACATTTAATACCAAATTGTATGAGTTATATTCTGGTTAATCTAACTCTTGCAATCCCAGGTATGATTATCGGTGAAACAGCACTCAGTTTTTTAGGTTTAGGTCTTAAGGCTCCTGCTGTCAGCTGGGGTGTGCTTCTGCAGGAGGCGCAGAATGTTAGAGCAGTAGCTCAGTACCCCTGGTATTTTATACCGGGTGTCTTTGTAATTGTCGCTGTACTTGCATTTAACTTTGTTGGTGATGGATTAAGAGATGCTGCAGATCCATATCATTAATACTGCAGAAATATTGCAGATAAAGGCGGGATAAATAATTATGAAAAATAATGATATATTACTGGAAGTTGATAATTTAAGAACTTATTTTGATACAAGAAGAGGACTTGCCAAAGCGGTTGATGGTGTAAGTTTTGATTTATATAAAGGAGAAACTCTAGGTATAGTTGGCGAAAGTGGCTGTGGTAAGAGTATTACTTCACTTTCAATTTTAAACCTTGTTCCTCAGCCTAAGGGAAAAATTCACGGGGGAGAGATCAAACTGCACCGTGAGCATGAAGTTGTTGATATAGCAAAACTAAAAAGAACAGGAAAAAAGATGAAAGATATCCGGCGCAAAGATACAGCAATGATTTTTCAGGATCCGATGTCATCTTTGAGTCCTGTTTATACAGTCGGCTCTCAAATTATGGAGGGAATCATGCTCAGCCATGATGTGGATAAAGCTGAAGCCAGAGAAATGGCGATAGAAATGCTGAGGAAGGTAGGTATTTCTCCGGCAGAACAGAGAATCAATGATTATCCCTATCAGCTGAGTGGAGGAATGAATCAGCGGGCAATGATTGCTGTTGCTTTAGCTTCCAATCCCAACCTGCTGATTGCTGATGAGCCAACAACTGCGCTTGATGTTACAGTAGAAGCTCAGATATTAGAATTAATGGAAGAGTTACAGCAGGAATATCAGATGTCAATTATGTTTATTTCTCATGATCTGGATGTAATTGGAGAAATTTCAGATCGAGTTGTAGTTATGTATACAGGTAAGGTAGTAGAAGTAGCAGAGGTTGAAGAATTATTTTATAATCCATCCCATCCCTACACTCAAGGGCTGCTGCAGTCCATACCAAAAATCGGACGCAAAAAAGAATTAAAACCAATCAGCGGTTCTGTACCTCAGATTTATAATTTACCTGATGCCTGTCATTTTGCACCGCGCTGTCCGCACAGAATGGATATCTGTACTAAAAAAGAACCACCAACTTTTGATCTGGGCGGCGGTCACCAGGCAAAATGCTGGCTTTATGAGGAAGGAGGCGAAAATGATGAAGGATGATCAGTTGATTTTAAAGGTCAATGACTTAAAAAAATACTTCCCAGTCAAAAAAGGAATTTTTAGAAAAGTAGTTGGCCAGGTTAAGGCTGTAGATGGTGTCAGCTTCACATTAAAAGAGGGGGAAACCCTCGGTTTAGTTGGAGAATCAGGCTGTGGTAAATCTACTACAGGAGAAACACTAATGAAACTTGTTGAACCAACAGCTGGAACAATTGAATACAAAAATGAGGCTGGTGACTGGAGAGATTTAACTAAAATTGATGATCAGGAATTTTATTCATATAAAAAGGATATTCAGATGATTTTTCAGGACCCAATGTCCTCTTTAAATCCTAGAATGTCTGTCAGAGATATTATCGTTGAGCCTCTGGAAATCCACGGTATCGGCACCAAAGAATCACGAACAGAGATGGCTAAGGATCTTTTAGATCAGGTTGGTTTAAGCGAATTTTTCTTAAACCGCTATCCACATGAGTTCAGCGGCGGCCAGCGTCAGCGGATTGGTATTGCCAGAGCTTTGACTTTAAATCCCAGAATTATAGTCTGTGATGAACCTGTTTCGGCCCTTGATGTTTCAGTTCAGGCCCAGATTTTAAATATTTTAGAGTCACTGCAGGAAGATATGGGTTTAACCTATATCTTTATTGCTCATAACTTAAGTGTTGTTGAACATATCTGTGATCGAGTAATGGTTATGTATCTTGGAAAAATTGTGGAGATTGCTTCAGCTGATGACCTCTATGATAATCCCCTACATCCATATACAGAAATTTTACTGCAGTCAATTCCGGAGGGTGATCCAAGATCTAAAAAGAAGAGGGGAAAAATTGATGGAATTGTTCCTGACCCTTCTAATCCTCCCAGCGGCTGTAATCTTCACCCCCGCTGTCCTTATGCGGAGGATATCTGTCAAGAGGAAGAACCGCCTTTAAAGATAATTGACAAAGAGAGTGAACATTTTGCAGCCTGTCATTTTGCAGAAAAACTTGTGCTGGCAGGTTATAGTGATTTAGTTGAAAAGAAGGCATAGTAAAAAATATTATTAAGAGAAGGGAAGAAGAGTAGATGACTAAAAAGAATGCAAAAGTTTATTTAGACCGTAATTTTAAAGTTAGTGAGGTTGACGAGAGAATTTTTGGCTCATTTATTGAACATCTGGGCCGGGCTGTTTATACTGGAATCTATCAGCCTGATCACCCAACAGCAGATGAAAATGGTTTTAGAGAAGATGTACTGGAATTAATTAAAGAAATTGACCCTCCAATTATCCGCTATCCAGGTGGAAATTTTGTTTCGGGCTACAACTGGGAAGATGGAGTTGGTCCAGTAGAAGACAGACCAAATAGACTGGAGCTTGCCTGGAGAACTGTGGAAAAAAATGAAGTCGGCACCAATGAATTTATGCAGTGGGCAGAAAAAGCTGGCACAGATGTAATGATGGCAGTTAATTTAGGAACCCGCGGTATTGATGCTGCCCGTAATTATTTAGAATACTGCAACCATCCCGGTGGCAGCTACTACAGTGATCTGCGTAAAGAGCACGGCAGAGAAGAACCATATAATATTAAAACCTGGTGTCTCGGTAATGAGATGGACGGGCCCTGGCAGATCGGTCATAAGACAGCAGACGAATATGGCCGCCTGGCATTAGAGACTGCCAAGGTTATGAAGGGGCTGGATCCTGAAATTGAACTGGTTGTTTCCGGGAGTTCTTATCGTCAGATGCCTACTTTTGGAGACTGGGAAGCAAAAGTTTTAGAACATACTTATGAACATATTGATTATATTTCCTTACATCAGTATTTCCGCAATGATGAAGATGATATTAAAAACTTCCTGGCACAGACAGAAAGTCTGGATGACTTTATTCATTCCGTTACAGCAATCTGTGATTATGTAAAAGCAAAGAAAAATAGTGATAAAACTGTCAACTTATCATTTGACGAGTGGAATGTCTGGTATCATTCTGATGATGCCGATAAGAAGAGAGAGCCCTGGCAAGTTGCTCCACCACAGCTGGAGGATATTTATAATTTTGAAGATGCACTAGTTGTTGGTTTAACTCTAATTACCTTATTGAAACATGCAGACAGAGTTAAAATTGCTAATCAGGCTCAGCTGGTTAATGTTATTGCACCAATTATGACCAGTGAAGATGGCGGCAGTTGGAGACAGACAATCTTTTATCCATATTATCACGCTTCCAAGTTCGGTAGAGGTACTGTTTTAGAGAGCAGAGTTACTTCTCCAACCTATGACAGCAAAGATTTTAAAGATGTTGACCTACTGGATCAGGTAACAGTTTTTGATGAAGATAAAGAAGAACTTACAATTTTTGCTGTCAACAGAGATACTGAATCTGCCTTAGAATTAGAAAGTGAACTAAATGGTTTTGATGATTATCAAATTGTTGAACATATTGTCTTAGAACATGAAGATCTTAAAGCAGTGAATACAGAAGACAATCCGGACAATGTTAAGCCTCATAAAAATGGCAGTTCTGAAGTTAAAGGAAATACTTTAACAGCTGAATTACCTAAGCTATCCTGGAATGTTATTAGATTATCCAAATAAATAATGAATTATAAAAGGTTATCAGCTTTTTATATAGAAATAAAATAATAATGAAAAATCTTTTTATTTGAAATATTTACTTGAAGCTGATAGCCTGTTTTATTATTTAATTTTCCGGGAGGTAATATTGATGACAAATAAATTATTTGACTTAAATATTAAATTGAAAGGTGATTTAAAGGCACATGATCCGGCACTGGTAAAAGAAAATGATCAGTGGTATCTGGTCCATACCGGTAAAGGGATTGGGTTTAAATCTTCTAAAAACTTAAGTGAGTGGAGCAGTCAGAATTCAATTTTAAATGAACCACTCCCCTGGTGGGACAATTATGTAGAAAATTTTGACCGTGAAAATGATGCCTGGGCTCCGGATCTTGAATATTTTAATGGCAAATGGTGGCTTTATTATTCTGTTTCAGAATTTGGAACCAAAAATTCTTTGATTGGACTGCTTTCTGCAGACAGCATAGAAGCTGCAGACTGGCAGGATGAGGGACTTGTAATAACTTCCACTCAGGACCAGGATTTTAACAGTATTGATCCTAATCTTTTTATAGATCCAGCGGGAAATTCTTGGCTTGTTTTTGGTTCCTGGTTTAATGGAATAAAGCTGACTAAGCTTAACCCGGAGACAATGAAGCCAGAGGGTAAGATTTATTCTTTAGCCCACAGGCTGGTAGGTAAAAGACCGGCAGGTATTGAAGCACCCACTTTGACCTATAAAGATGGTTATTATTATCTTTTTGCCTCAATTGATCACTGTTGTCGGGGAAATAAAAGTGATTATAAAATTGCTTATGGTAGAGCTGAAGCAGTAACCGGTCCCTATTATGACCAGGATGGTATTCCTTTAATGGAAAAAGGAGGCAGTATATTAGCTGCTGCTGATAGAGAATTTACAGGCTATGGCGGTCAGGATATTTTCGAAAATAAGTACTTAGTCCATCATGCCTACCACCGGCACAGCGGGAAATATAGATTTTTTATTAAAGAACTTGATTGGGAAGATGGCTGGCCAAAAATAAAAAATTATGATTTAAAAATTAATTCATATTATAAGCTTAAAAATTTAGAAAATCAGAAAACTGCAGCAGTAGAAGCTGCCAAAACTGAAGCCAGAGCCAGAATTATCTGTAATAACAATCAAAAGGCCCATACCAATCACTGGCTGATCTATCCGATAGATGCCGAATATTACAGGATTCAAAACAGAAATAGTCTCCTATATCTAGAAGTAGGAGATGCTGATAAATCTGATGGTGCCGATATTCAGCAGTGGAGTAACACCCGCCATATCTGTCAGGAATGGGAATTGATTAGTTTAAGAGATAATATCTATAAAATTATAAATCGAAATAGCGGTAAAGCTTTAACTAAATTGGAAGATGATTATTTAGTTCAAAAAGAGGATCAAGATTTAGACAGTCAGAAGTGGAAACTGGATTCTTTATAAAACTAAGAGCTGATTATATGACGAGGAGTGGCAAGTATGAATAAATTAAATATTAACTTAGACGAAAAGAAAGAAAAGATAAATAAAAATATTTACGGACATTTTGCTGAACACCTGGGTAGATGTATCTATGAGGGTTTCTGGGTTGGAGAAGATTCTGAGATTCCTAACCAAAATGGAATTAGAACAGATGTAGTTGAAGCACTGAAAGCGATTGATATTCCAGTTTTAAGATGGCCTGGAGGCTGTTTTGCTGATGAATATCACTGGAAAGATGGTGTTGGTCCCAGAGAAGAAAGAGCAACAATTGTTAATACTCACTGGGGTAATGTAACTGAAAATAACCATTTTGGAACTCACGAGTTTATGGAATTATGTGATCTCTTAGATGCTGAGCCATATATATCCGGTAATGTGGGCAGTGGTACGATTAGAGAAATGCAGGAGTGGGTAGACTATATTACCCATGATGGTGAATCACCCATGTCAGACTGGAGAAAAGAAAATGGTCGAAAAGAACCCTGGTATTTAAAATATTTTGGTGTTGGTAATGAAAACTGGGGCTGTGGTGGTAACATGAGGCCCGAATATTATGCAGATCAGTACCGAAATTACCAGACCTATGTCCGCAGTCACGGGGATAATGAAATTTTCAAGATTGCCTGTGGAGCTAATGTAGATGATTATAACTGGACCGAAGTTTTAATGAAAAATGCAGCCCGCCAGATGGACGGCCTAAGTCTTCATTATTATACAATTCCCGGTGATTTCTGGGAAGGAAAGGGTTCAGCAACTGATTTTAAAGAAGATGAATGGTTTATCACTTTAAAGAAAGCTCTTAAAATGGATGAACTGATTAAAAAACACGGTGCCATTATGGATCAGTATGACCCGGAAAAAAGAATTGCTATGATTGTCGATGAATGGGGCGCCTGGTATGATGTTGAGCCCGGTACTAATCCCGGCTTTTTATATCAGCAGAATACTCTGCGAGATGCACTGATTGCTGGAGTAACTTTAAATATCTTTAACCAGCATGCTGACCGTGTTAAAATGGCCAATATTGCTCAGACTAACAATGTTCTGCAGGCAATGATTTTAACTGATGAGGAAGATATGATCTTAACTCCGAGCTACCACGTATTTGAAATGTATAAAGTTCATCAGGATGCCGATCTGCTGCACTTTGATCTGGAGAGTGAAAATTACAAATTTGAAGATCAGGAAATTCCAGCCCTAAATGCTTCTGCTTCTGTTAATGAAGCAGGGGAAGTTAATATTACTGTCTGTAATTTAGATCCCAATAAAGAGATCGAATTGGATACAAACTTATTTGCAGACAAACTGAACCTATCTCAGGTTAAGGCCCGAGTCTTAACTGCAGATAAATTAAATGCCCACAACAGCTTTGAAAATCCAGAAAACTTAAAGCCGCAGGAATTAAAAGCAGTAGAACTCGCTGACAATCAGCTTAAGGCAAAACTGCCGGCTGCTTCTGTAACTTTAATTACTTTAAACTAGGTGGGGCTAAAAATGAATAATTACACTGATCAGATTACAGAAATTGAAAGTTTAGAAATTACAGCCTCAGACCCGACAAAAATTAAGCTGCCTGAAAAAGTAAAAATATATCTTGATGATAAATTTAGCTATCGTGGTGTCAGCTGGGAAGCTTTGAACTTGGATAAGCTAAAAACTGAAGGGGAAATATTAGTTAAAGGAAAGATTAATCAGCTTAGTTATCCGGAGCCACTGGTAGAGCAGAGAGCTGATCCCTATATCTATCAGCACAGTGATGGCTACTATTATTTTACCGGTTCCTATCCTGATTATGATCGTATTGTTCTGCGGAAAGCTAAAAAGATAAGTGACTTAAAAGAGGCGGAAGAATATCTACTCTGGGAAAAATATGATGAGGGAGAAATGAGTAAACATATCTGGGCTCCGGAACTTCATTATATTGACGGTAAATGGTATATTTATTATGCTGCCGGCAGAGAAGACGATGTCTGGGCTATCCGTCCCTATGTTCTGGAATGTCAGGACGATAATCCGCTTACAGGTAACTGGGTCGAAAAGGGTGAGATAAATATTGAGTTTGAGAGCTTCAGTCTTGACGCAACAACTTTTGAACATCAGGGTAAAAGATATTTAATCTGGGCTCAAAAGGTTGCTGAGGACACTATTTCTAATCTCTATATTGCAGAAATGGAAAACCCCTGGACTATAAAAAAACAGCATTTACTTTCAGAACCCGAATATGACTGGGAGCAAATTGGTTTTGATGTTAATGAAGGACCGGCGGTAATCAAAAGAAATGGAAAAATATACGTTAGTTTTTCTGCCAGTGAAACAGGAGCATCTTATTGTATGGGGGTTTTAGCTGCCGATCAAGATAGTGATCTGCTGGATCGCAGTTCCTGGACAAAGACTGAAAAACCTGTTTTAGAGACTTCAGCAGAAACATCTCTTTATGGCCCCGGCCATAATTCGTTTACCAGATCTGAAGATGGAGTTACTGATCTGCTGGTCTATCATGCCAGATCCTACGAAAAAATTGAGGGCAATCCACTTTATGATCCCAACCGCCACGGCAGAATTCAGGAAATATTCTGGCAGGAAAATGGAGAACCATACTTTGGCTACCCTGGTTTAAATGTGGCTGCTGAAGTTGAGGCAGCAGTGAAGATTAAATTAGAAAAATAAAAATAAATTAATTAAGGGAGTTTGTTCTAATAGAGCAGGCTCCTTGTTATTTTTCTTTAAATGTATTATTATTGCATATAGAGAATAACTAAGAAGTATAAAAGGGGTGAATAATTTATGAAGTTTAGAAAACTTGGAAAAACAGGTTTAAATGTTTCTGAAATAAGTTTCGGCGGAATAATGTTAATGGATACACCTCAAAAAGAAGCCAACCAGATTGTAAAAAATGCAGTTAAGAAGGGAATTAACTTTTTTGATGTGGGACCTACTTACGGAAATGCTCAAAATATTCTGGGACCGGCACTTAAGCCGTTTCGAGATAAAGTCTATCTGGCAAATAAAACTGAACCAGGTCAAACAAAGGAACAGGTAAGAAAAGACATGGAAGAATCACTGAAACTGCTGGATACTGACTATTTTGATCTCTACCAGCTGCACGAGGTTACAGATGAGGATGCTTTAAACAGTGCTCTGGGAGAAGGTGGAGCACTGGAGGCAATCATCGAAGCAAAAGAAGAGGGTTTAGTTAAAAATATTGGATTTTCCGCTCATAAAGAATGGGCTGCTTTGAAATTAATAAAAAGTTATGATTTTGATACAGTGATGTTTCCGATTAACTGGAACTACTGGTTTAATTATAATCAGGGTCCTGAAGTAATTAAAAAGGCCAGAGAAAAAGAGATGGGCATCATTGCAATCAAAGCTCTGGCTCAGCGGCAGTGGCAGGATGGCCGTCAGAATAATTATAACACCTGGTATAAGCCGATTTATGATAATGACCGCCTGGCTGAACTGGCACTTGAATTTACCCTGTCTCAGGATGTAGATACAGCTGTCAGCCCTGGTGATAACAGGATGATTGATCTTGCTTTAAATATCTATCAAAAGAATGACGAAAACTTAAAAATTTCCGAAGCAGAAATAGAAGAATTAAAAGGCTTTTTAGAAAGTCATGGCGGTAAATTATATCCAATTCCAAAGTAAAATAATAAGTTTAACTATAATTACATCTGGCAGGCAAATAATCTGACAGGTAAATAAACTTAAGATACCGTTCTTTAAAAATAACAGTTAAAAAGCTGTTTCAGTTTAAAGAACGGTATTTGATTTTGAGCTTAATTTATAATTTTTTATTCTAATTATTTTGCCAGTGCATTTCTTTTTTTAGCTGATCGATAAACTGGCGAGCCGTGCGCCCTGAGCGGCCGTTATTCCATCTGCTCCACTGGAGAGCACGTTTTTCCAGCTCACTATTTTTAAGTTTTAGCTCTGCCTGGGCAGCCAGTTTTTTTACTATCTTCAGATAATCAGCCTGAGAGGGATTGCTAAACATTAAGGTCAGGCCAAATCTTTCTGAAAGTGATAATTTTTCATTTAAAATATCATTTTCATGAACTTCAGATTCCCGGTCCTGCCACTTTTCTCTGACCAGATGTCTGCGGTTGCTGGTGGCATAGAAGAGAACATTGTCCGGTCTGGATTCAATACCACCTTCCATAACTGCTTTAAGGTATTTATATTCAGTTTCAAATTCTTCGAAAGAAAGATCATCCATAAAAATTATAAAATTAAGGCCGCGCTCGTTTAAATACTCGAGAATAGCAGGTAATTCCTTGATCTGGGAGCTGCTGATTTCTATTAAGCGCAGTCCCAGCTGATAAAACTTATTTACTAATGCCTTAACTGAAGATGATTTTCCCGTACCACTATCTCCATAGAGGAGGACATTATGAGCCTGAAATCCATTTAAAAAGCTCTCAGTATTTTCTATCAGTTTTTTTTGCGTGTTCTGATAGGATATTAAATTATCAAAAGTTATTGAATCAGGGTTATTTACCCGGCTTAATTTATTATTCTGCCAGTAAAAAGCTCTGCTCTCATTTAATATTGAGGCCCCGTGCTGATAGTAGAAATCCAGCAGTGCTTCCAAATTGTCTTCATGATTAGAGCTGGCAAAGAGTGGCTGAAATAATTCTTCTTTTTCTATATTGAGATCAGAAGCTGCAAGTTTAAAATCGCTTAGATACCCAAATCCTGTTAAACCAGAAATTGAAGCTAAGTCACTAAAAGAAAAAGCAAATAATTTATTGATAATTTTGAGGTCATTTGCTGCCAGTTTATATAAACTGGATTCTGCTGTAATTTCTCCTTTTTCAGCCTTTAAGCTAAAAATATTTTCGGAGGCAGTAATTATTTTTTTGAGATAATTATGCCAGATATCACCCTGCAGACCTTCTCTAATACTTAAATCAATCAGTTGATAGATTAAATCAGTTAGAACCTGCTCCGATTTATTTTCATCATTTAAATTCTCTTTTAAATTGAGAATTAGACTGTTAGTTTTGATTTCTTGAAATAAAATTAGTTTTTCGCAATTCTTTAAAGCGTTTCTTATTTGTGTGTGATCCAAATTATTTCACCCCTATTTGTATTATCCTTATATTAATAGTTATTATAACAGATCTGACATAATTTTTACATATTAGCTAAAAAAATTCTAAAAAACCCTTGCAAAAAGATTAAAAATATATTAACATTGAATTAACGAACAAATAGTGAACAAATAAAAACAATATTTTTTTGTCGAAATGTGCAAACGATTGCGCAATAACTTTTAATTATAGTAAGCTAAAGTGTGAGAGGGGTTATGTTGATGGATAATAGTGAAGCTCTACTTCAGGGCAAAAGCAGAGATGACAGTAATGATTATCATAAGCTGCAGGGTGTTCTAAATTATGAAATTAAAGCTAATCAAGTTATATTTGATTTTGAACATGCCAGTTTAACAATAGAATTTTTAAGAGCTGATATTTTTAGATTGATTATGGCTCATTCTAATCAGCCTATTAATTATAAGACAACTGAGGCTGTAATTGACCATAGTCTAAGCTATGATAATTTTGAAGTTGAAGAAAATAAAGAAAAAATAATCATTAAAACTGAAGCACTAAAGCTTGCAGTTAGGAAAGATAAATTTCTGCTCAGTGTCTTTGATCAGAAAGGTAATCTAATCCATCAAGATCACAGTGATTATGCTCTGGGCTGGAAAAAGCAGAAAGTTAGAGCCTGGAAATCTTTTGAGAACAGCGAAAGATTCTATGGTCTGGGAGAAAAGACGGGCTGGCTTGATAAAAAGGGCAGACGTTATGAAATGTGGAACCATGATACTTTTGTTCCTCATGTTGACGATACTGACCCCTTATATCAGTCAATTCCATTTTTGATTTCCTACAGTCCTGAAAACAGTTACGGTATTTATTTTGATAATTCATATAAAAGTTTTTTCGATCTGGGCAGTGAAGGACAGGATTACTATTCTTTTTGGTCTGAAGGTGGAGATTTAGACTATTATTTCTTCAACGGACCATCTCTGAAAGAAGTAGTCCAAAAATATTCAAAAATAACTGGTACTATGCCCTTACCACCAAAATGGTCGCTCGGCTACCACCAGTCCCGCTACAGCTATTATCCACAGGCTGAAGTGGATGAACTGGTAAAAACATTTAGGGATAAAGAAATTCCCTGTGATGCCTTCCATTTTGATATTCATTATATGGACGAATATAAGATTTACACCTGGGATGAAGACCGCTTTCCTGATCCTGAGGCAATGTTTAGAAATATGGCTGAAAATGGGATTAAGGGAGTCACAATTATCGATCCCGGGGTAAAAAGAGATCCAGAATATAAACTTTATCAGGAAGGTATGGAAAATGATTATTTCTGTAAATATCTTGATGGTAAAGTTTTTATAGATAAGGTCTGGCCGGGCAACTGTGCTTTTCCCGATTTTACCCAGTCAAAGGTAAGAGACTGGTGGGCCGGACTGCAGAAAGATTATGTAGATTTAGGAGTTAAGGGTATCTGGAATGATATGAATGAACCGGCTGCTTTTAACGAAACAGACACCATGGATGTTAATGTAATGCATCAAAATGATGGTGATCCTGGAACTCACCGCAGATTTCACAATTTATATGGTTTTTTAGAAGATAAGGCTACTTTTGAAGGCCTCAAGGAAAGTCTTGCCAATGAAAGGCCTTTTGTGCTGACCAGAGCCGGTTTTGCCGGTATTCAGAGATATTCTGCTGTCTGGACAGGAGATAACCGCAGTTTCTGGGATCATATAAAAGTTGCGATGCCGATGCTGATGAATCTTGGCCTGTCAGGTGTTAGCTTCTGCGGAACAGATGTTGGTGGTTTTACCGGCAACAGTAATGGTGAGCTTCTAACCCGCTGGACTCAGATGGGAGCCTTTGTCCCTTTCTTTAGAAACCACTGTGAGGTTAGAGCAATTTCTCAGGAACCCTGGTCCTTTGGAGAGAAATATGAAAAGATAATTAAAGAATATATTGAGTTGAGGTATAAATTTATCACTCATCTTTATAACCTATTCTATCAGGCTTCTCAGACAGGTATTCCTGTTATGAGGCCGTTAATTATGGAATTCCCGGAAGATAAAAAATGCGAAAATTTATCTGATCAGTTTATGATTGGTGAGAGTCTAATGGCTGCTCCGGTCTACCAGCCGGATCAGGATAAAAGAATGCTCTACCTGCCGGAAGGAAAATGGATTGATTTCTGGACAAAAGAAATCTATCAGGGTGGAGAGCATATAATAGTAGATGCACCATTAGATACTCTACCACTCTTTGTTAGAGCGGGAAGTATTATTCCGCTTAATGAGAAGTTAAATTATGTAGATGAAAAAGAGATTGAGACTCTAGAATTAAATCTATTTGTATCAGAAGATAATAATCTGGGAAGTTACAGTCTTTATGATGATGATGGTATTTCCTACAACTACCAGAATGGGGTCTACAATCTAACTGATTTTAACTATCAGTATACTGACAATCAGATAATTTTTAATATAGAAAGAAAAGAAGAAAACTATCAGCAGGAATTTAAAGATTATAAGTTGGTTTTCAATAATTTAAATAAGGATCCTCAAACAATTTATGTTGATGGTAATGAATTAAGTGAGTTTTCTTACTCTGATAACACACTGGAATTTAAAGTTCCAGTTGTTATAAATAAAATTACCATAGAATTAAGCTAAGTCACAACAAATTAAAAGGAGGAATTTTTAATGAGAAAGTCAATTATCACAGTTTCAATCTTTGTTTTAGCTTTATCCCTTATCTTTTCTGTAGGTGCTGCTGCTCAGCAGGATCTGGACAAAAAAGAAATTACTGAAGAAGTAACCCTTAAGCTCTGGGAAGCTGACGAAGAAAGAATCGATACTGAGATTTTAGATCCACTAATTGAAAAGTTTGAGAACAAATATCCAAATGTTACGGTAGAAAGAACACATGCAGGTAGTGTTGAGGATTTAAGGCAGAACACTCAAACTGCTTATATGGGTGGCCAGGGACCAGATTTAGTATTAAGTCCGTTTGATCATATTGGTCCATTCTCTATTATGGGACTTGCTCAGCCATTAGATGAGCTGATGAGTCAGGATATGAAAGATAAATATATCAAAGCCGCTCTGCCTGGTATGAGCTTACATGGAAAAATTTATGGTGTTCCAGTAACTATGGGTAATCACCTAATGCTGATGTATAATAAAAATATTGTAGATGAAGCACCAAAAACATGGGATGAATTAATTGAAGTTGCTAAAAAGCATACAGTTGATAAAGATGGAGATGGCCTGATGGATATGTACGGTTTAGCTTATAACTTAAATGAGCCATTCTGGTGGGCTGCTTTCCACGGTGGTTTTGGCGGCTGGGTTTTTGATGAAGAATATAACCCAACTCTAAATACAGAAGCTACTGTTGATTCACTGCAGTTTGTTCATGATCTTAAGTTTAAGCATCAAATTGTACCCAAAGAAGCTGACTATAACTTAATGGATAGCCTGTTTAAAGAAGGTAATGTCGCCTTTATTATAAATGGTGACTGGTCAATTGAAGGCTATAAAAATGCCGAAAATATTGATTTAGGTGTTGCTCCAATTCCTAAGTTCGAAAAAACTGGTAAATATGGTCAGCCAATGACAAGTGGTAAAGGATTTATTATGATGTCTGGCTTAGCTGAACAAAAACAAATTGCTGCGATTAAATTTATTGACTTTATGACTAGTATTGCAGCTCAGGAACTTTATGTAAATAATAACTTTCTGCCAAGTAATGATCAGGCTTATGGATTACCTCAGATTCAGAATGATCCAATCATGAGAGGTTCTGCCGAACAGCTTAGATATGGTAGAGCAATGCCTGTAGTACCTGAAATGAGAGGTATCTGGGATGCAGTTAGACCAGCTCTGCAGAGTGTTATGAGTGGAAGTTTGGCACCAGAAAAAGCTGCAGAACAGATGCAGCAGCAGGCTGAACAAAACATCAAGAGTATGCAGTAAAGATCTTAATTTAAAATTAAAAAGAGGGGTTTAAACCCCTCTTTTTCTTTATGAAAAGGGAGGTAATTAAATGAGTCAACCTGGTGAAAACTTAAGGTTTACATCAGCCTTATCAAATTTTTCGCTTAAAGATTTTTGGAGAGAACATAAATTTTCTTATTTGATGCTTTTACCAGCATTTATTGTAGTATTATTTGTAGTGATCTATCCGTTTTTTTATAATTTTAGATTAGCTTTTTCTAATCTTAATATGTATAATATGAGGCAGTTTATTCAGAGTGATAAACTAACTTATATTGGAATTGATAATTTTATCAAAATCATTACAGAAAGCTCTTTTTGGATTATTTTAGCAAGAACAGTGGCCTGGACAGTTATTAATGTTGTGGCTCATGTAACTTTTGGAATTTTTTATGCTATTATACTAGATCGAGATTTAATGTTTAAATCTATTTATAGAACCTTATTAGTTATACCCTGGGCGATTCCGCAGTATATTGTTGTTTTAATTTGGAAGGGAATGTTTAATTTCCGCTATGGTGCAGTAAACTTACTCTTAAGAAAAATTGGTGTCCCTGGAGTTGCCTGGTTAAGTCAGGCCAGTACAGGTTTTAGTGCAGCTTTAATTGTAAATATCTGGTTGGGGATTCCTTTTATGATGATGATTGCCTTAGGTGGTCTGCAGAGTATTGACCCTAATTTTTATGAGGCTGCAGAAATTGATGGAGCCAGCAGCTGGCAGCAGATTAAACATATTACACTGCCGTTATTGAAGCCGGTAATGCTTCCGGCTGTTATTTTAGGTGTTGTCTGGACATTTAATAATTTAAGAGTGATTTATCTTTTAACTCAAAATACTCTAACCAACAAAATAGATATTTTGGTTACTCATGTTTATCGTTCTGCATTCGAATTTTACCGCTATGGTTATGCAGCAGCATTTTCAATAATTATTTTTGTGATTTTACTGGTCTGGGCAATTAGCTTTATTGACTATATTAATGAGGACTAAAAGGAGGTTATTAAATGTCAGTTAAAAAAGATAGTAAATGGAAAAAAATACTTTTCCACATTATTTTAATTATTTCTGTAATTATAGCTGTTTACCCAGCTTTAAGAGTTTTTGGTACATCTTTAAGACCAAATGATTCTCTTCACTCAACTAGTCTGGCTATTATTCCTGATAATGCAACATTTGATGCTTATAAAACTTTAATTTTTGACAAAGGTTTTTTAGTCTGGCTTAGGAATTCGCTTCTGGTTACTTTTTTCACCGTAATAATTGGTGTTTCACTTGCTTCAACAGCGGGTTATGTTTTTTCGCGTAAAAGATTTCCAGGGCGCAAATCTGGATTAACATTTTTCTTATTAACTCAGATGTTTCCGGCTACAATGCTTCTGCTGCCGATGTATATCTTATTATCTCAATTTGGTTTAACTCAGCAGACAATTGTAGTTCCTTTCCTTGGAATGGCTAAAGCACATATCGGCTTAATAATAATGTATTCTTCAACTGCTTTACCCCTTTGTGTCTGGCAGATGAAGGGTTATTATGATACAATTCCAGAAAGTCTTGAAGAAGCAGCACTTGTTGATGGCTTAAATCAGTTTCAGGCTTTTTATAAAATCATTCTACCGCTTGCCAAACCGGCACTGGTAATTACAGCTTTATTTTCTTTTATGACAGCCTGGAATGAATATATGGTTGCCCGAGTTGTAATGACTGATAACAGCTTATATACATTACCTGTTGGTTTAACAAATCTTGCCGGACAGTTTAATACAGCCTGGGCAGAATTTGCTGCAGCTTCAGTATTGATTATGCTTCCAGTGATGGCTATTTTCTTACTGTTATCAAGGTTCTTAGTTGGAGGACTAACTTTAGGTGGAGTAAAAGGATAATTATATAGAGAAGTAACTCAAGTTTATATTTATTGTTTATTAGATTTAAATCTGAGTAAAATTGTTATATAATATTCATAGAGATTTAACTTAATCTCAACTAAACTATAAGGATTGATCAATATGCCTACTTTAAAAGATGTGGCTAAAAAGGCTGGTGTAGCTCCGTCAACAGTTTCTCGAGTTATAAATGACAGTTCAAGAATTAGCGAAGAGACCAAAGTTAAGGTTAGAAAAATAATGGATGAAATCGGATACCATCCCAATATAAATGCCCGCAATCTGGTAAAACAGAGATCACATAATCTGGGACTGGTGATTCCTTATTCAACAGAGGAAGCCTTTGCTGATCCTTTTTATTCTGAGATTTTACGGGGGATTGGAGTGCTGGCTCATTCTAAAGGCTTTAACCTGCTATTACTTACCAGTAATAGTGAAGATGAGGAAAAAAAGACAGTTTTAAATGCGGTTAAAGGTAAACAGATTGATGGTGTTTTATTATTAAGATCAAAAAAAGAAGATGAACTAATAGATGAATTAACAAAAATTGATTTTCCATTTGTGATTGTCGGCAGACCTGAAGCAGAAGAAAAATATTACTGGGTAAATAATGATAATATAAATGCCAGTGAAAAGGTTGTTGATTATTTAATTAAAAATGGTCATCAAAATATAGCCATGATTATGGGGAATAAAAATTATATTATGAATGAAGACCGACTGCAGGGATATAAAAATGCTTTTTCTAAAAACAAGCTTAAAGTAAATAAGGATTTGATTATTCAATCTGACAAAATTGAACACCACAGTATTTATGAGATTGCTCAAAAAGTTATTAAAAATAATCCTGAAGTGACTGCTTTTTATGGAATTAGTGATACTATGGCTTATACAATAATGCAGGCTATGAATGATATGAATCTTAAAATTCCAGATGATATTTCAATAGTTGGATTTAATAATAACCCAATGTCAAAGATTGTTTCACCACCTCTAACTACTGTCGATATAAACATATATCTTTTGGGAAATAAGGCAACAGAGTTATTAATTGGCGTAATAAATGGTCAGATCAATAAATATCAGCATACGATTGTTCCCGCAAATATAATTGAGAGAGATTCCTGTAAAAAGATTAAATATATGTTTCCCAAGGCA
>NZ_QBLR01000398.1:0-2705 GCF_003070835.1 Halanaerobium sp.
TGTATTAAATTGTGGAAGTTCCTCTTTAAAATATCAGTTAATAAATATGAAGAATGAAAAAGTAATTGCTAAAGGACTTGTAGAAAAAATTGGTGAAAACATCTCATATTTAAGTTATAAAACTGAAGCGGATAATGAAATTGAAATAGAAGAGGAAATTAGTGATCATAACCAGGCAATAGAAATGGTACTTGAAATACTGCAAAATAAAGAATATGGTGTACTAGAAAATATGGACGAAATAAATATTGTTGGCCATAGAGTTGTCCACGGTGGAGAAAAGTTTTCTGGTTCTGTTTTAATAGATGAAGAAGTAATAAAGGCTTTAAAAGAAAACATAAAATTAGCTCCTCTACATAACCCAGCAAATATTATGGGAATTGAAGTCAGCAGAAACTTAATGCCGAATACCCCAGATGTAGGAGTTTTCGATACAGCTTTTCATCAGTCCATGCCTAAAAAATCATATTTGTATGCTGTTCCTTATGAATGGTATGAAGATAATGGAGTTCGCAGGTATGGTTTTCATGGTACCTCTCATAAATATGTTTCAGAAAGAGGAGCAAAATTATTAGGGAGAGATTATAAGGATTTGAAAATTATCAGCTGTCACTTAGGTAATGGAGCAAGTATTACAGCCATCAAAGATGGAAAAGTAATTGATACAAGTATGGGTTTAACACCTTTAGATGGTTTGGTTATGGGTACTAGGTCCGGGGATCTTGATGCAGGTATAATACCATATGTTATGAAAGAAAGAAATATGAATATTAAAGAAATTGATCAAACTCTTAATACGGAAAGTGGGGTACTTGGAATTTCCGGAGTTAGTAATGATTTTAGAGATATTGGTGAGGCAGCTGAAGCAGGTAATAAAAGAGCAAAGCTTGCTTTAGATATCTTTTGTAGGAGGGTAAAAAAATATATTGGTTCATATGCAGCTTTATTAGGACGAGTTGATTTATTAATCTTTACTGCTGGTATTGGTGAAAATGCAGTTAATGTTAGAAAAAAAATAACATCAAATATGGATTGTTTTGGTATTGAAATTGATGAGAATAAAAATAATTGTCGTGGAAAAGAAATGAAAATTAGTTCAGAAAGCTCTAAGGTCGATGTTTATGTTATTCCAACAAACGAAGAACTGGTTATTGCAAGAGAAGCAAAAGACGTTGTAGAAAGTCATATTAAAACTATAATTAAAGAAATTGTTGGATAATTATTATGCTTATTTCCGGAGGAGATAACATGGCAGAATTGAATAATAAAAAAGATAGAGTAATCCAAGAATATGTGCCAGGAAAACAGGTGACACTAGTTCATTTAATTGCACATCCTTCAGCTGATATTTATAAAAAAATTGGTCTAAATGAAAAGCATGAAGCTCTTGGAATTTTAACTATTACCCCCAGCGAGGCAGCAATAATTGCAGCAGATTCTGCTAGTAAAAATGCAGATATTAAAATTGGATTTATTGATCGGTTTAGTGGTTCATTAGTTATTAGTGGAAAAGTATCAAGTGTTGAATCTGCTCTTAAAAATATTTTAAATTTATTAGAACATGTTTTAGGATTTGACGTAACAGAGATTACAAGGTCATAAATATGAAAGATATAATTTTAATTGGTGGAACTAAGGCTGGTAAAACTACACTATTAAAAGTATTGAATGGTGAAAAATTCAAAAAAATTGATGTTAGAACACAAAGTTTAGAATTTGAAGATCAGGTAATTGATACTCCTGGCGAATATATAGAAAATAGACAGTATTATACAGCTTTGATTTCTGCTGCTCAAGAGGCAGAGATAATTGGGTTAGTTGCCGATGCAACTGCAGAACAATATTTTTTCCCTCCTACATTTGCTTCAATATTTACGCGACCTGTAATTGGTATTGTGACAAAAATTGATGACAAAGAAGCTGATATTGAAAAGGCTGAAGATATTTTAAATATGGCTGGAGCTGGTAAGATATTTTTAACAAGTGCCTTGACTGGAAAAGGAATTACTGAATTATCCAATTTTATTTCTGGCAAATAATTATGACCAAAGATTGGAAGGCGTGGATAATGAATTTAGATGAGATGCTTACACTGGAAGAAGCAGCTGAATATATAAATGAAAAGACTAATATTTTTTTAGATTTGAATAGCATTTCTATTAAGAGTTTAAACTCCAATACTTTAAGTGTTAATGGTTTTGCTAACAACTTATTTTTAATTGAGAATAAGAATAATGGAAAGAAGGTTGTTTTAAAACAAGTTCTTCCTTATGTTAGAAAAGCAGCTGTAGAAAATGTTGAAATTCCGCTGCCTAAAAAAAGAATATACTCAGAATTTTATTCTTTGAAATTTTGGCGAGAAACCTGTCCAAGCTTTGTTCCTGAGGTATACTTTTTTGACGGTGAAAACAATATAATTATTTTCGAATATATAGAAGGGATGGAGCTTTTAAGAAGTTCTTTAATAAAAGGAAAAAGAGTTAAAAATGTCGAAGGTGAAATTGCTAGTTTTCTGGCGAAAACAGCTTTTTATAGTTCAAAATATTTTCTAGATGAACAACAATTTTATGGACTTTTAAATTTCTTTAATAAGACTGAATCAATAAAAGTTTGGGATGATTTGATTTTTGTTAGGACTATTTTACAACCAGAAAAAAGAGAAATTAATCCTCTAATCAAAGAAAAAATCTTAAACTATTGTCAAG
>NZ_QBLR01000399.1:0-2696 GCF_003070835.1 Halanaerobium sp.
ATGAATTAAAAGAGGATTATTTAAAGCATTTTGCTCTGCTAAAAGAAGCAATTGAAGAACAGAAAAACGAAAACTGGAAAAAAAGTGTAGAAATTTTACAGGAAGCAGTTGAGCACTATGACCGCACCGGTTATGTCTATAATCAGATCGGAGCAATTTATAATAATAATCTTGGTAATAAAGAGCTTGCGGCACAATTTTTTAAAAAAGCAATCGAAAAAGAGCCTGATAATAAGATCTTTCAGAAAAATTTAAAGCATGTTTTGAAGTAAATTTCGAGTTTTATTTTAAAAATAAAGAATATCTATCAGGGCAGCATAAAAAAACTGCCGCTTGATAGTAATTTAAAATAAAGTGTTTAAAGTTGTTTTTAGTTAATTATTATTATACTTATAGATAGATTGATATACTTTTTTTAGATTATATTTATCAGCTGAAAAGATATATTCT
The DNA here is from genome assembly GCF_003070835.1 of Halanaerobium sp. Lineage (NCBI taxonomy): Bacteria > Bacillati > Bacillota > Clostridia > Halanaerobiales > Halanaerobiaceae > Halanaerobium > Halanaerobium sp. The sequence goes on from NZ_QBLR01000399.1 coordinate 451, forward strand.
GTATTTCCTAAAAAGAAATAGGAATCAGAGTTTAAGACTGAAAGAAACTTCTTTATCAGCTGATCTTTCATTTCTTTTGTAAGATAAATAAAGAAGTTGCGGCTTAATATCAAATCCCAATTTCTATCAAATCTACCGTTAATTAAATCTTTTTGTTCAAAATTAACCATCTTTTTTATATCATTACTTAAATGGTAAAAGTTCTCTTTGGAAGAATCTTCGGTAAAATATTTTTTCATTCTAGAATCTGAAACATTTTTAAGGGCATTTTCCCGGTATAACCCCCTTTTGGCCTTATTTAAAATTTCTGGATCCAGGTCACTTGCATAGATTTCAAAACGATTTGAACTTAGGCCAAGTTCTTTGAGTATAATTGCCAGCGTATAAGGTTCACAGCCATTGGAACAAGGAGCACTCCAGATTCGCAATTTGTTTTTCCTTTGGATTAACTCGGGTAGAACATTTTTTTTAAGGAACTCAAAACTTTCCGGATTACGGAAAAACTCCGAAGTGTTAATTGTAAAATGATTGAGGTAGGCTTCTTTAAATTTGCTGTCACTCTCAATTAAATTAATACACTCTTTAAAATCAGCGACATCATATCTGCGCATTAAACTTTTAGTTCTTCTTTCAACTCGATCCAATTTGTAACCGTCTAAATCAATATTTAAAATTTTTTTTGCCTGATCCTTAAACTCAGAAAACGTTATGCTCATATAATTTATCCCTCCACTATTTCTATTAATCTTGCTGCAATATCGTTGATGTTTAAAATTTCATCATAGGCACCTTTGGCTGCAGCTGCAGATGGCATTCCATAAACAAGAGCACTTTCTTTAGCTTCTATAATTCCGTAGGCACCACCTGTTATAAGTTCTTTCATGCCGGCTGCTCCATCTCGCCCCATTCCTGTTAAGATACAGGCTGTAATTCTTTTTTTATTAAAATTTCTGGCTAGACTTTTCAACATATAATCTACTGAAGGTCTAACTCCATGTTCTTTAGGCTTTTGATTTAATTCAACCTTTCCCTTATGATTAATTTCTAAATGATAATCTCCAGGTGCTAAAAGCCCTTTTCCTTTTTCTAATTTATCTCCTGTTTCAGCTTCTTTGATATTTAAACCTGATACAGTATTTAAGCGTTCAGCCAGAGTTTTGGTAAAACCGGCTGGCATATGCTGAACAATGACAAAGGCTGCCGGGAAATTATCAGGAATGTCGCTCAAAAGTGTTGTCAGTGCTCTAGGACCACCAGAAGAGGTTCCAATTGCCACTATTGGGAATTCTTTAATTTGTTTAGTAATCTGAACCGGTTTAGTAACTCTTTCTTTTTTAGACTGATGAGCAGCCTTAAGTTTGCTGATTAATTCTTCTTTAATTGAATCAATATTTAAAGAGATGGAGCCTCCTGGTTTAGGGATGAAATCAAAGGCCCCTAAATCTAAAGCTTTAAAGACAGTTTCACTATTATCAAGGGCACTAACCATAATCACAGGTAAATCTGAATACTTTTCTTTTACAATTTTTAAAGTTTCTAAGCCATTTAAAACAGGCATTTCAATATCAAGCATTAAAAGATCTGCCTTATTTTTTTCTAATTTATCGAGTAAGTTTTGACCGTTATAGGCTGTATCTATTACTGTAAGTTCAGAATCTGATTCAACTGTATCTGAAAATATTTTACGCATAAAAGCTGAATCATCACAGATCATTACTTTTAGCATTTTGAGTGCCTCCTAATTCTGCTTGTTTTTAAAATAAATATATTTTCTAAATTTATTTAACTTCGAGATTTAATTTGTAGAACTATTATAGATTATATTCTTTAAATTTAATAAAATACCTTTAAAAAAAGTTTAAAATTTCTTCTTAAAATGATACAATATCATTAATTACATTAAAAATTTAATTTTGTATAAATAACATTCTATCAAATTATTAATGGAAATAACAGGGAGGTTAAAAATGAATCTAATTAACTGTCAGGAATGTGGTAAGGTTTTTGCTTCTGCAGGTTCAAAAGTTTGTCCTGACTGCAGGCAGAGTGAAGAAGAAAAATTTGAGCTGGTTAAAGAGTATCTCTGGGATCATCCTAATTCCACAGTCCCCACTGTATCTGAAGCAACCGGAGTTAAAGAAACGATGATTATTAAATTTATCAAAGAAGACAGACTGCAGAGTGAAGGGCTAGATATTGAATATTCTTTAAAATGTAAAACCTGTGGTAGAGAGATAGAATCAGGT
>NZ_QBLR01000400.1:0-2656 GCF_003070835.1 Halanaerobium sp.
AGATGTGTATAAGAGACAGATCCTAGTCTGAGCCCTGGCATAAAGATTTTTGAATAGCTTTTGATATAAATAACTTTATTATTCTTATCCAAGGATTTAAGGGATACAACATCTTCATTAAAATAGTTTAATTCAGAGATACAATCATCTTCAACAATGAAAAAATCATAGTTAACTGACATATCTATTAATCTTTTTTTACTCTCTAAATCCATAATCATTCCAGTAGGGTTCTGAAAATTTGGCATACAATAGAGAAAATTAATTTTATCTTTTTGTAAAAAATTTTCTAGTTCATCCAGGTCAATTCCATTTTTGGTTATATTAAAACTATGAATTTTTGCTTTTCTTTCTTTAAAAGAAGCGAGAGCACCAGAATAAGAAGGAGTTTCAATAGCAATATTATCTCCTTCATTAATAAAAATTTTTGAAATAATATCTATAGCCTGTTGTGCGCCAGAAACTATTTGAATATCTTTATATGAACTATTCATATTTTTTGTTATCAAAAAGTCTGAAATGTGTTTTCTTAAAGATATATAACCTTGTGTATTTTGGTAATCAAAAGCCTTTCCTCCATCTCTATCCAAAACATGATTAATAGCATTTTTAAAATCTTCTATTGGAAAAAGATCATGACTCGGTGTTGCTGAAGCAAAATTTATGTTATTCTTCACGTTCATTTGAGTTGAATCAATTTTGTCGTTTACATAGTCATCATAATCTTCGTGAATTTTTATGTTTTTTGCAGAAGATACATAGCTACCACTACCAACTTTCTTATATATCAGTTTTTCTTCTTTTAGCTTTTCATAAGCTTTAACAACTGTAGATGGATTTAAACTATTTTCATCCGCCAATGTTCTTACAGCTGGTAATCTTGTGTTTTCTTTTAAATCATTTTTTAGAATTTTTTGTTTTAAAGACCTATAAACCTGTAAATACAAAGGTGTTTTAGATTTTCTTGAAAGATTTAGATTCATAATACCTCCTTGTGTACCACTACAATAATTAATAAACCATACATTGACAATACAATATAAAAGTGTGAGAATATCATTGTGTAATACAATTATATCAAAAAAAGGGGTGTGTTTTATGTTAAAAGATTTGCAAGAAAGATATAGATTGAATAAAAATTTGGCACAAATGTTAAAAGGCGGAGTCATAATGGACGTAACTAATGCAGAACAAGCTAAAATAGCTGAGGATTCTGGAGCTGTTGCTGTTATGGCATTAGAAAGAGTTCCTGCAGATATAAGAAAAAATGGTGGAGTAGCGAGAATGTCAGATCCAAAAATGATAAAAGAAATAATGGATTCCGTTTCTATCCCTGTTATGGCGAAAGTTAGAATTGGGCATTTTGTTGAAGCTCAGATTTTAGAATATCTGGATATAGACTATATAGACGAAAGTGAAGTATTGACTCCAGCAGATGAAACATATCATATAAACAAAAAAGATTTTAAAACCCCGTTTGTGTGCGGGGCAAGAAATCTTGGTGAAGCTTTGAGAAGGGTTGCAGAAGGTGCTTCAATGATAAGAACAAAAGGAGAAGCAGGAACAGGTAATGTCGTAGAGTCTGTAAAACATATAAAAAAAATAAACGAACAAATAAGAGAAATACAAGGTCTATCAAACGATCAATTAGTTGTTAAATCAAAGGAAATACAAGCTCCACTAGATCTAATTGAATATGTTTCAAAAAATGGTAAACTACCAGTTGTAAATTTTGCAGCGGGTGGAGTTGCAACTCCTGCTGATGCATCTCTCATGATGCAACTAGGGGCAGATGGAGTTTTTGTTGGATCGGGTATTTTTAAATCTGGAGATCCTGTAAAAAGGGCAAAAGCAATAGTAGAAGCGGTAACTCATTATAACGATCCATCTATTTTAGCAAAAGTTTCAGAAGATTTGGGGGAAGCTATGGTAGGAATAAACATCGACACATTAAATGAAGACGAAAGATATGCACATAGAGGTTGGTAAAATGGTTAATATTGGAATATTGGATTTACAAGGTGGTGTAGAAGAACACTTTAATGCGATAAATAAGATAAAAGATGCTAATGCAATCAGAATAAAGAAGAAAGAACAACTACATGAAATCCAAGGGTTGGTAATACCTGGCGGAGAAAGTACTACACTGAATAAATTAATAAAAATATATGGTTTTGTTGATCCAATAATAAAATTTTCAAAAGAAAAACCTATATGGGGAACTTGTGCTGGTTTGATAATATTATCAAGAAAATATTTGAATTTAATTGATATAGAGGTTCAAAGAAATGCTTTTGGTAGACAAAGTAGTAGTTTTATAGAAAAAGACTATATACCAAAAATATCTACAAATAAAATTGAAATGGTCTTTATAAGAGCACCGGTAATAACAAAAATTGGCTCTGAAGTGAATATATTGAAAAAGATAGAAGGTAAAATAGTTGCAGCAGAAACAGAAAATATTTTAGTAACTTCTTTTCATCCTGAACTTACAAAACTATTAGATGTTCACAAATATTTCGTTAAAAAAGTTAAAAAGGGATTGAAGAGAGTATAATTAAAATGTGATTAATATGAAAAATACTAAAAGTACAAAATATTATAGGTTTTATTGCTTTGAAAAAGAGCACATCCATGAAGGAAGGAATATCAAAAC
>NZ_QBLR01000401.1:0-2685 GCF_003070835.1 Halanaerobium sp.
AAACTAAAAAAATAAAAATCGATATAAAGCAAAACCGCTTAGAAAAGGCAAGCTTAACTAATCGAGATGTGGCATTGACATTACAAACTATTTTAGATGGGATACCACTAACTAATTATAGAAATAATGAAGATAATATTCCAGTGGTTTTAAGAGGAGAAGCAGCTAGAAATATTAGCTTAGATCAATTAAAAACTATTCAGGTTTATTCTCAGATGACAGGAAAAACAGTGCCTCTCAAACAAATTGCTGATCTTAAAGTAGTTTGGGAACCATCAGTCATTATCAGGAGAAATTCTATTAATTTAATGACTGTTAAAGCTAATATCAGTCAGCCTAATTTAACTGCTAAAGAAGTGGTTAATCAATTGAAGCCGTGGTTAGAAAAGCAGGCTCAGGATTGGGGAGCAGATGTTAACTATGAATTTGGGGGAGAGGTTGAAGAATCTCAAGAATCTAATAAGGCAATTAAGGAGCAATTACCACTAGCAGCCTTAATCATCTTGTTAATGCTTGTAATTCAGTTTAACTGCTATAAAAAACCATTAACTATCATTTTAGTCTTACCTTTAGCAATTGTAGGAGTAGTTATTGGATTATTAGTTACTGAGATGAACTTTGGTTTTATGGAGACTTTAGGACTTATCTCTTTAGTGGGGATAATCGTTAATAATTCTATTGTATTAATTGAACAAATTGAAATAGAATTAGATGAATTACAGCAGCCTCCTGCACAAGCAGTTTTAGAAGCAGCAAAGCAGCGTTTAAGACCGATATTTTTAACTTCAGCGACTACTATTTGTGGTTTGCTGCCGTTATGGTTAAGTGGGGACCCGTTATTTGGAGGTATGGCCGTTACTTTAATTTTTGGTTTAGCTTTTGGCTTATTAATTACTTTAGTAGCAGTACCAGTAATGTATACGATTGTTCACAATATTAAATTGAATAATACTGATAAGTAATGTTTTTTAATTAAATAGTTTAAAGTTTTTGTGGTTTGGGCTGGTAATGAAACAGGAGTATATATTAAAAATGAAAAAATTAAATAGTTAAGGTGAAAAATCAATCTAGCAATTTAAATTAAAGATAAATTGTTTCATATAAAAAGGCAACTATGTTCTTTTCTAAAGTGAAAGGAAGATTATGTTGGATAAATTTTATCTATCATTATTATCTTCAAATTTTAATTATAAAAAAAAATTAGATAATAATGTTTTACAGAAAAAAATAATAGAAATCAGTTCGCTAGATAATGGTGGAATATATATAAATAATGATTTGATAAATTATATTTTCTCTCAACAAATTTCAGTATGTAAACTTATGGAATCATTGAACTTAATAAATAAGAAAAAAATATTTTTTTAGAAATTGATCAAATAGGATTGAATTCTTTAACTGAAATGTTCTCTTATTCAAGTAAAGCTAATAATTTAAACTTAGTGATAAATCCTGAATTTTTCTATAAAAAGAAATCTAAAAAACGTGTTTTTGATTTTTATTTTAATTATATTAATGACAGTTCTTTTTTACCATTATTAATAAAGATGTATCCACTATTAAATTTTTTAGATTGCAGAGATCGCCAGTTGAATAATTTAATTAATTCTCAAAATATTAAAGGATTAATTTTTAATCTGGAAATGGCACAGGATTTTGATTTGGAAACAGTTATTTTTGTTAGAAAAAATTTTGATAAACTGATGCTTTCAGATTTAGACACTATGGCTTATCCACTTTTTAAAAATGGAATTGATGGTATAATAACTGATTTTTCAAGTAGAAACTACAATTTGCTTTCAAAGCTGAAAAATTCTGTGATCAATTCAGATTCCATGTTGGCTAAAAGTTTGCAGTTGAAATATAACGTTTTGAAAAAATCTTAAAAATATTATCTAAAAAGATTTAAAAGAGAAATATGGAGAAGTTTTTATAAAATCGATGGTGAATTAAACTCCAAAATTTTTGATTAGAAACTCAAATGAAATACAGATTAATTTTAGTTATTATTTTTAGCTAAAAAGTTAACTTGTGAATAAAAAAAGTTAGAATTCTGAAGGAGCAGTTATGAATTATTTATCATTTTTACCCACAGGAATAATAATCTTAAATATAGTCTTTATTATTTTGCTAATCTTTTTTGAAAGAAAAGATCCGACAGTCACCTGGGCCTGGCTTTTGATTTTGACTCTGATACCGGTGCTCGGCTTTATACTTTATCTATTTTTAGGCTTAACCCCAAAAAAGAGAAAAGTTTTTCAGCGCAAGCGGGAGGAAGATGAGGTGAAAAAATATGATAAAAAGTTAATTTCAGCAGAATTAAATCAACGAATCACGGAGTTTGACCATTTAGAGCAGAGTATTATCAGGCTGGCCTCCAAAAATGATCTTCCTACCGGTATAGGATATAATCAGCTTCAAATCTATACCAGCGGCCGCGAAAAATTTGCTGATCTATTTGAAGATATAAAGAATGCTAGAAAATTTGTGCATGCAAATTATTATATAATTAATGATGACCGGCTTGGAGATCAATTTATGCGGCTTTTAACTAAAAAAGCAGCAGAAGGTGTGGAAGTCAGGCTGATCTATGACCGGATGGGCTGCAGAAATCTTTCCCGTTATTCAATTTATAAGCTGGAAGATGCAGGGGGAAAGGCGGTTCCTTTTGCGCCATTTGTACTT
>NZ_QBLR01000402.1:0-2683 GCF_003070835.1 Halanaerobium sp.
ATTTCTTCTGCTTCCAGATCAACTCCGATCATTAATTCTATCGGTCCATTGTAGCCACCACCACTGTGCTGATATGCCACTCCTACTCGATTACCACTATTGTCATAACCTTCGTAAAAAATCTGACTCTCTCTTTCTACCTGATTGATTTCTTCCGCTAAGGGCAAAACTTCTTTAATTGCAGCTCTTCTTGTTTCTTCCTGATTTTCTTCGATATATGGAATCGTCCACTGATAGACAAAGGTCAATAATATAGCAGATATTATCCCTATAGTGGCTAAAGTTATAATCATGGCTTTTGTACTATTCTTTTCCATTTATCTCACCTCTCCTAAACTGCGGGGTCTTGTATATCTGTTAATTAAAGGTACTGCTGTATTCATCAATAAAATACTGTACATTACACCTTCTGGATATCCACCCCAGAGTCTAATTATAACAACTAAAAGGCCGGCTCCAATTCCAAAAATCCAGCGTCCCAACTTTGTTGTTGGACTGGAGACCATATCAGTAGCCATAAATAGCGCACCCAGCATTAAGCCACCTGCGAAAAGATGAAAAATTGGATCTGAACCAAAGGCAAAAGTGCCTAAAAATACTGTTCCAACCATTGCCAGCGGAATTCTCCAGTTTACATAGCCTTTATATAAAAGATAAGAAAAACCTAATAATAGAGCTAAGGCTGATGTCTCTCCTAAAGAACCACCAATCTGACCTACAAAAAGATTCCAGGTATCAGTTGCAATCCCTTCCATTTTCATCTGACTTAAAGGTGTTGCAGAAGAAACTCCATCTACAGTCCAGGTAGTCATTAAAACTGGATAAGAAGCTGTTAAAAATGCTCTCCCAACTAAGGCTGGATTAAATGAATTTTGTCCGATTCCACCAAAAACCTGTTTTCCCAGACCAATAGCAACTACTGAACCAAAAAAAGCAGTCCAGAGCGGAATCGAAGGTGGGAGTGTAAGTGCCAGAAGTAATCCTGTAACTACTGCACTTCCATCTTTAATCATAATTTTTTTATTTCTGACTCTTTGAAATATGTATTCTGTTAAAACTGCACCAACAACAGCTGCCAGAATCACAGATAGTGCTCTTGCTTTAAAGAAATATACAGCAGCAAAAACCGCAGGCAAAAGAGCAAGCACAACTGACCACATTATTTTTTTTACTGAATCCTGTGATCTGACATGTGGTGAGGATGTTACAATTAATTCGTTATTCATTATTGATTATCCTCCTTAATTTTCTTCTCTTTTTTTGGCCATAACCTGAGCCTTACCAAGACGCAGATGATGAACCAGAGGTATTTTAGCCGGACAGACAAATGAACAGGAACCACACTCAATACAGCTTAAGACCTGCCAGTCTTCCAATTCCTCCACCATATCATTTTTCGCATAATTTGCCAGTTGAGTCGGCATTAAAAACATAGGACAGGCATCAACACACTTAGCACAGTTGATACAGGGAGAAGGTTCATATTCTTCAACTTCATCCTCAACTAAAACCAGGATGCCGGATGTACCCTTTACTCCAGGAATATTTAAATTCTTTTGAGCCACTCCCATCATAGGTCCACCTGTAATTACTTTGGCCGCATTATCTTTTAAGCCACCCGCTTCTTCTACCAGGTCACCAATATTTATACCTATCCGATAAATCAAGTTCTGGGGAGAATTAATTCCACGGCCTGTAATCGATATAGATCTTTCGTAAAGTGGCTTTCCATCTCTAATTGCATCTGCAACTGCAGCTGCTGTAGATGTATTATTAACCACAACTCCTACATCAAGCGGCAGCCCTCCAGCCGGAACTTCTCGACCAAGAATAGCTTCAATTAACATTTTTTCTCCACCCTGTGGATACTTTGTCTCTAAAATCTTAACTTCAATATTAGCTTCATCGTTAACCGCATCCTGCATACTCTCGATTGCTTCAGGTTTATTTTCTTCAATCCCAATAAAACCACCTGGTGCACCTGCAGCTTTCATTAAAGCTTTTAAACCAAAAACAATACTCTTTGGTCTTTCCACCATTACTCGATGGTCAACTGTTAGATAAGGCTCACATTCTGCTCCATTTAAAATTACATGATCAACATTTTTGTCATCAGGAACTGATACCTTAACATGAGTTGGAAACATCGCTCCACCCATACCAACTATTCCTGCCTCTCTGATGATTTTTCTAATTTGAGCTGCATCGAGCTGATCTAAACTATCATGTTTTTCCAGACCAGAATTAAGAGAATCTTCTTCGGCTGCCTCAATAACTACAGCGTCTACAATGTTTCCTCCTGGATCTGTTACTTTTCTAATTTCTTTTACTGTCCCAGATACAGAAGCATGAATAGGAGCACAGACAAAACTATCACTATCAGCAATTTTTTGTCCAAGATCAACCTGATCTCCTTTTTTAACAAGCACCTTGAGTGGTGCACCTATATGCTGTTTTAGAGGAATAATTACTTCCTCAGGACGTTTAGCATTTTTTAAGGGTTTATCCTTTGTTAATTCCTTATTATACTCAGGATGTATCCCCTGTTTAAAAGTCAAAGCTTTCACTATATAATTTCACCCCGATTGTGTTATTTTAGATTTAAAAATCATATTAATTTTTTGGGACAGCGTTATAACCTGCTTTTTTTAAGCTCTCAAGAAGTTTTTCTGAACTAACTTTT